>SXID01000131.1 GCA_005772955.1 Planctomycetia bacterium | reverse complement strand
GTCGCGGCTCTTTCAGATGCTGACCGCAAGGGAGTGGCTTACGTTTCCCGCTTCCTTGCGGTCGCGGCTCGTTCAGATGCTGACCGCAAGGGAGTGGCTTACGTTTCCCGCTTCCTTGCGGTCGCGGCTCGTTCAGATGCTGCACCATTCCTGAATCTGCTAAAACGTCCTGTTCTGCACCCCGATGTAGGTTCATCATGACTGCACTTCGCGCGAGTGTCGCCGCGCTGTCACTGCTCGCACTCACCCTTCACGCAACTGCGGCCGAACCGCGAGCGGAGCTACGCGCCGCGAAGCCCGGCGACCCACCGACGGTCGAGATCGGCGGCGTCGACAAGGCGCACCTCGCGGCGATCGTGGGCGCGAAGCTGACTGCGGAGGAATGGCCGAGAGTGGCGCGGATGGTGGTGGACGAGGGCACACCCACAGAAGCCGCAAAGAAGCCGCCGATGGCGGGCGGGTGGTCCGTGTCCGGCGACGCGTTGCGGTTCGAGCCTCTCTTTCCACTCGTGCCAGGCACCAAGTACCGCGTGTTCTGCGATCTCGCCGCGGCGCCACGCACGAAGATCAAGGCAGAGCCGTTCGCGCTGGCGGTATTCATCTCAAAGCCACCGCCAGGCCCGCGGGTGAGTATCGCAGCCGTGTACCCGTCCGCGAACCGGTTGCCCGAAAACACGCTCCGCCTCTACGTGCAGTTCTCTGGACCGGTCGAACGCGGCGACGTTTACAAGCGAGTGAAGCTCACCCGCGACGACGGCAAAGTAATTGCGACACCGTTCCTGGAAATCGATGAGCAACTGTGGTCGGCCGATGGAACGCGGCTCACGCTACTGTTCGACCCGGGTCGTGTGAAGCGAGGATTAGTACCTCGCGAAGAAGAGGGGCCGATTCTCGAAGAGGGCCACCGTTACACCTTCGAGGTGGACGCGAAGTGGCGAGACCTTGATGGCCGCCCCATCACCTCCAATCACAAGAAGACGTTCGACGTGTTCGCGCCGGACGACCAACCGGTGTGGCCGGACGACTGGTCGCTGATGACGCCGCGTGCGAACTCTGACGCACCGCTGATCGTCAAACTCGCGAAGCCGCTGGACCGCGCGCTCTTGAACCGGATGCTGTGGGTAACCGACGCAGCCGGCAAGCGGGTGGAGGGCACTCTTACCGTGGGCGGCGGCGAGCGTGTGGTCACGTTCGCGCCGAAGAACCCGTGGGCGAAAGGCGATTACAGGTTGATGATCAACGCGACCCTGGAGGACGTGTGCGGGAACCGCGTGGGAGAGCCGTTCGAGGTGGACGTGTTGCGCCCGATCCCGCTGAAGCCGGTCATCAAGATCGCTGAGCGCCCGTTCACGGTGAAGTAGGCGCGAGGCCGGACGTAGGCGGGAATGAGGTGTACCCAAAGGAGGCGTTCCATGACCGTGATCCGACTTACGCGGCGGCGCTCGCGCAGTTTCAAGCCGCGAAGGGCGAAGTAATGTTAGCCGACGAAGACGGCAACCCCGTGCAGCGCGCCGTCGTATCGCCGATGGTGTGGACGGAGCCAACAGAGGAGGAACTCCAAGCGGCCGAGAACGACCCCGTTACCTACTCGTTCGAGGAAGTGCTCGCGCACCTCAAAACGCTGGAGCAGAAATGAATTTTCGGGTGCGCTGGTTGCGGGCCGCGCGTGACCAATTGGCAACGGTTTGGCTCGTACACAGCGACCGAAACAGCATCACGACTGCGGCGCACCGGATCGATTTGTTGCTCGCCAACGATCCTCAGAATGAAGGCGAAGATCGGCCGACGGACGGCGCGTGATTTTTGAGTCGCCGCTGATCGTGATGTATCGAGTCAACACGACCACCAATGTCGTGACGGTCGTGGGTGTCGGGCGCTACGGCACCGCGTGAGGTGAATGCCAATGAACCCGGATCAGCCCGAAACGGTAGCACACCCGGTGTTTGGCGAACTCCGGTGGGAAGCCGAGCGTGACGTATGGTTCACACAGGTTCGCGACGCGACGCACGAGTGGATTGATGTGTCGGTCCAACCAGACGAAGGCGACCGGTTCGCGTGCCTCGACCGCGCAGCCGATTTGTACTCGCGGGCACTGCGGGCCGAGCGCCAACTTCTCCACACCGCCGTCGATAACGAACTGCTCGAACTCTACAACGAATGCTGGCACGAATCCGGTTGGCCGGCGCTTAGTGCCGACCAACTGATGGCGCACCTCAACCTCGCGTTCATTCAAATCCGCCCGGAATCCGACACCCCGGTCATCCTGAGTTACGAGGCGGGAGAGTTGTTCGCGGGTCACTGTGTCGATGTCGAACTCGATCGTGACCTGCGATACCTCGACAACAATCTCGTGGGTTAAGTGATTGGAGCCGGAAGCGTAAGCTTTGAAATCTCAGTTTCCAACACTTACACTCTTGGTTCCTCTCGCTGCATCCGCTCCCACAGCAGCAGCGACGTGATGGTCTTCGCGTCGCGGATGGTCCCATCCCGACACATCCGAATTGCTTCGTCGAGGCGCACAACCACCGGTTCGAGTTGCTCGTCAGGCTCGGGCTTCGCGACGCCCGGTGTCAGTTCCTCTGCCACAAAAAGGTGCAACTTTTCGTCCAGCAGGCCGGGTGAGGCGTACAGGAAGCCGAGGCTCCGCCACTTTGCGGCGGTGTAGCCGGTCTCTTCGGTCAGTTCTCGCCGCGCGCACACTTCCACTGGTTCATTCGGCTCCACCGTGCCGGCCGGCACTTCCCACAGCGTTTCGCCGATCACGAAACGGAAGTTCCGCAGGAGTACGACGCGCTCCGCGTCCAGCACCGGCAGGATGACGACCGCACCGGGGTGGCGGATCGCGTCGCGACGAATGGTCTTGCCGGCGGCGGTGGTAAGCGTGTCCACCTCGACGCGAATCCGCCGCCCGACGTGTACGGTTTCGACCGACATGATGTTTCCTTTGAGAAAAGTCCAAGTTGAAGACGCGGAACTCGGCTCTTGGTCTCCGACGGAACTCTGGAACTTGGAACGGGTAAGATGGTAGATTAACAGTAGTCCGTGGGCAATCCGTTCGCGGCGCGAGTGAGTCCGTCCGATGCGCGATCCGATGAGCTGGTCGATCCCGGTATTCCGGGCATTCGGCATTCAGGTCCGCGTCCACATCTTTTTCTTCGTCATCACCATCGGTCTGTTCCTCCGTCAGTTGAGTCTGACGCAGTACGACAACGTGTGGTGGCTGGACAAGTTGTTGCTTACCGTGGTGGTGCTGTTCGTGAGCGTGCTCCTGCACGAGTTCGGGCACTGCTTCGGCGCGCGGTACGTGGGCGGTGACGCGAGAGAGATTCTCATCTGGCCGCTGGGCGGGCTGGCGTACACCGAAATCCCGCATCGGTGGCGGGCGCTTTTCATCACCGTCGCGGCCGGTCCCGCGGTGAACGTTCTCATCTGCCTCGTGTGTGCGGTCGCGATGATTGCCGCCGGGTTCGTCCCGAGCCTCAACCCAACGGCCGATCCGCACGCGACCCAGATGAGTAACTACCGCGACGGCCGCACCTACACCAGCGTGTACACAGCGAAGATCTACAAGCCCGGCACTAGCGAGGAACCGACCTTCAAGGAGTTCCAGCAGAAGCGCGACGAGTACGAGAAGCAGAGCAACGCGAGGTTCCCGAAAGCGACGGACACGGCCGAGTACGAGAAAGCTGTCGGCGCGATGGGCTACGAACGGGCCATTGTACCGGGGTGGCTGGTGTGGGCGTACCGCATCTTCTGGCTCAACTGGCTGCTGTTCCTGTTCAACATGATCCCGGCCTACCCGCTCGATGGCGGGCAGTTGCTGCAATCGCTTGTGTGGGCGCGAACCGACCACCGGCGAGGCGTTGTCGTTGCTTCGTACACCGGGTTCGCGTTCGCGATCGTGTTCCTGATCGCGTCCATAGCGTGGAACGAGTCGCTGTTCCTCGGGCTTGCCCTGTTCATGCTATATTCGGCTTCGATGAAACTGATGCAGTTGGAGATGGAGGAGGGTCCGTTCGGCTACGACTTCTCGGCGGGCTACACGAGTCTGGAGAAGGACGACGAACCGGCTCCGCAACCGAAGCGGCCCGGCCCGATCACGCGATGGCGTGAGGCCCGTCGAGCGCGCAAAGTCGCGCGCGAGGCGGAGCAAAAGCAGCAAGACGACGAACACATGGACCAGTTGCTAGAAAAGATTGCGCGAAGCGGTCAGGCGTCGCTGACCGACGAGGAACGCCAGTTCCTGAAACGCGTCAGCGCCCGCAAGCGGAACCCGTCCTGACTGGTCGTCGAATCGGCTTAGAGCGCTTTCAGGAAATGTGTCGCCCCTCAACGAGCCGCGACAGTAAGGGAGCGACCAACGTAAGCCACTCCCTTAAAGTCGCGGCGCATTACACGACGCGATACCATTCCTGAAACTGCTCGAAAACACCCAACCGCAGAACTCCTATCTGTGGCTGGTCCTGCTTTCCCCTACTTCTTCGGCATCACCTTCAGAACGAACGAATCGCTGTGGCCGCCGTTGGTGGGCTGGTACATCAGTTCGCCGCGCGCCGGCGGGATCATGAACTCGCCCGCGAACTCGGCCAACACCACGAACTCCGCGGTCGCGGCCTGGACCGTTTCGTAGTGGAAGCACGACATCGCTTCGCGATCCTCGCGCAGAACGTGACCGTGTGAGTCCGCATCCTGCGGGAAGCGCCGGTCGCCGGCCGCGACCGTTTCGCACCCGGACGGTTTCGGGCTTTCGATCAGGAAGAACTGCAAGTTCCCCACGGTCGGTGTCGCGTTCACCTTCACCTTCACGTAGCTGCCGACTGGCACCGCCGCACCGCTCTTGAGATCGGTCCACTTGGAGTCGGCACCGCGAACGCTGATCGTGCGCGTTACCTTCACGCCGTGGTCGCGTGCCGGCGTGAGAGCACCGTTGGTGCGCGTGAACGACACCGACACGCGAACCAGCGCCCCACCGGCCGCCTCCACGCCCTTCACGTCGAAGGCGTTCTCGCCCGCCTTCAGTTCCTTACCGGCGAACTTCACCGTCTTGGATGCAGGTGAATCGAGCTTCACGTTGCCGGCCTCGGTGCCGTTGAGCGTCACCTTCACGATGCCGGCCGCGGCGGGTCCGGCTCGCACTACCGCGAGGTAGTCGCACAGCGCGTACAGCACGCACGCGGTGTCCTTCGTGGAGTCCCACCGGTCGCCGCGTTTGGTGCTGTGGAAGTACGCGAGCACACCGGGGATGAGCGGGTCTTTCGAGTCGTGCACGACGAGCGCCTTCATCGCGGTCGCGGTCACTTCGGTGGTGTTATCGCCCCAGCGTGAGAACCCGGCCTTCGTCCAGAACACGCGATCGCCGGACTTCTGCGCCCGCTTGCGAAGTTCAGTCGCGAGTTTTTCGGCAAGTTCCTTCTTGCCCTTCTTCGCGGCCATCTCCAGCGCGAGCGCGTGCCCCGTGTCGGACAAGATGTCGCGGCCGGCGGTCTTCTCGATCCGTGTCCACCACGGACCCATCTCGAACTTGTCCGCCTTCGACGTGTACACCCACAGGCAGAACAGCGCGTCGTTGATCTCGGTGTAGCGGACGTTCTTGTCCGGCTTGGCGAGCGCCAAGTCCCACGTCGCGCCCATCTGGTTGAGGTACTGAGCGAGCCGCGCCATGCCGTTCGGGATGGTGTTCGGGTTCGGGCACGGGTAGCCGGCCTCTTCCGCCGCGATCAGCCCGAACAGCGCGTAGGGCGTCATCATCTCGTGCGTCGCGCCGTTGCCCTGCCACGCCCAGCCGCCGTCGGGCTGTTGAAGCGAGATCAGCCGCTTTTGCCCGGCTTCGATCACCTTCGGCAACTTCTCTTCGAGTTGCTTGATGGTGCTAATCCCCGATTGCTTCAGGATCAACCCGACGCGAAGCGCGGGGAGGAACCGACTCATCGTCTGTTCGACGCAGCCGTAGGGGTACTCGACGAGGTACGGCAGCGTGTCCGCGAGGTCGGCCGCGAGGGTCGGCGCGACGGTCACGCTTACCTGTGTCGTCTTCGGGTCGAAGCCTTCCGGCATGACCAGTTTCAACGCGTCCTTACCCACAAGGCCAGAGGCGGTCACTCGCTCTGGCACGGTCGCGGCCACGACCGGCAGTTTCTTCAGCGACGCATCGCTCCCAGCATCGCACTTCGCGGACATGAGTAAATCAGTCATGCCCGCCTTGCCGGCCTTGTAGGTCCAGTACACCGGCACGTTGCCCTTCGCGGGCACCTTCACCACCTGTTCGCCTTGCGAAAGCACGGAACCGTTCTCCGCGGTCAGGTGAACGCGAACGTTCTGCTCTTGATCGCTGAGGTTGTGAACGGTGCCGAACACGCTAACCACGTCGCCCTCGGCGAACGCACGCGGCAGCATCGGCCAGATCATCACCGGACGCGAGGTCTTGAACCGGCTCATCGCGGTGCCGACGTGCATCTTCGGCGACACGGCAGTCACCTGCACGCGCCAGTTCGTGAGCGAATCCGGCACCTGGAAGGAAGCGGTCGCCTTGCCTGACTTGTCGGTGCGCAGAGTCGCGGTCCAGTACGCGCTGTCCGCGAAGTCGCGTCGCACGACTTCTTCATCCAGCCCCAACCCCGCGAGCGGCACGCCGCCCGGACCGACGCCGCCGGGCGCCGAGCCGAAGTCGCGGTTGTGACCGAACGACATGCCCATTTGCCCGCCGACGAACGGATGCGAGAAACTCCCCTGGAACCCGGCCACGCTCGGAATGCTGCCACCACCAATACCACCACCGAACCCACCGCCACCGAACCCGCCCTGGAAGGCACCGCCACCGAAGCCGCGACCGAAGTTGCCAAACTGACCGTTGAAGCCCATCGCCGAGAAGCCGGTGAACTGGTAGCCCTGGAACTGATAACCATTGCACTGGAACCCACCGCAGAAGCCGAACTGCTGACCGCCGCAGCCAAAGCCGTAGCACGGTACGTTCTGGGCGAAGTTGCCGCGGTGCATCACCCACGGGTCGCCACCGCTGCGGTCGGCGAGGCCGAGCAGCACCACGTTGTCGATAACCGTGGCCGAAAGGTAGAGCTTGTTGTTCTCCGCGACGGCGTCGCGGCGCATTAGGTCCGAGAGGCGAGCGGAGCGGGGAACGCTCCACAGCAGCCCGTCGCCACTGTACATCGGGTGGGCGAGATACACCTCGAACCCGGCGAGGCGCACGAGCGTGACGATGTCGTTCGCGCCGAGCCTCCCACCCTTCCAGTTCCGCGCGAGCAACTGCAGCCGCTGCTCCAACCCCGGTTCTTTCGCGAGCGAGTCCTTGTCCTTCAACAGTTTTTCGCCCTTCACCACCAGTTCCGCGATGCCCACGCCGCCAAGCCGCGTAGCGGTGAGATCGCGTGCCGCACGACCCTGACCGCGCGTGTCGGCGAGGTAGAAGTCGCGGATGCTCGCGGAGAGATCGCCGGACACGCCGAGCAGCGACTCGTCGAACACCGACACGACGAGATCGACTTCCTCTTCGCGGTTCACCTGGAGACCGAGTTTCACCTCCGCGCCCGGTCCGACGGTGTCGGGTGTCGTGGTCGTAACCGTCAGCGTGCGGTCGGTGGGAATCACGAACAGGTCGCGCTGATCGGCGCGAGTGCTTGTCGCGGATTCCGGGTACACGACGCACACCGAACAGCCGTAGCGGAGATTCGGCGGTAGCACTTCATCGAAGCGCACGGTTCCGTTCGCGCCGGTCGTGATCGGCTTCACCAACTTCACTCCGGCGGAGTCGCGGAGCGTGAGCAGCATCTTCGCGCCCGCGAACCGCGTGTGAACGGTGCCGGTGAGCTTTCCGCCCGCGGGTAGTTCTCTCGCGTCGAGGTGCAGCACCACAGCCGGCATCTTCGCGGGCGCCTTCACCACCACGCCCGTTTCGGATTGAAGCACGGTGCCGTCATCGAGTCGCGTGACCGCGAGCAGTTTGTACGCGCCGGGTTGCTTCAGATCGAATCGCGCTTCGCCGTTCATGACGGGAACCGCGGTCATCACCTTCCGCTTCACTGGGTCGAACACCGGTTGCGTCTTCCAGCCCGCCGTTTCCGGCTTCTTCGCGGGCTTCTCGCCGAGCGCCGGGATGCGGGTGTTGTCCACCAACTCGCCTTCAACGTCGGTCATCTGCGGCGTGATCCACGGCGACGATGGACTCGCATCGAGCTTTACCACAATCACAGTCGTGGCAGGTGCGTCCTTCGCACCGAGGCCGACTGGCGTCACGGTCGCGACCACCTTCTCACCGGTCGCGAACATCTCCTTCGGCGTGGCGACCACCACCGCTTTTGCGTTCACGGGCGTGAGCGAGAACGTGCCGACGGCGCGGTTCTCGCGCCCGGTTTCGTCAACGAACGTCGCCGTCACCGCGATCGCGTGTTGGCCCTTCGTCCACTCCGGCCACAGGTCGATACTGACCGCACGAGGGTTCGCGCCGCTGAATTCGGCTGTGCCTTCACGCGTGGCAATGGTGCGCGCGCCGAACCCCGCGAACGACACCGCGGAGACACCGTTGGCCAGCGTGAGCAACCGCTCGTCGTCGGGGAGTGCGGCAAAGTCATCGACGGAAGGCGGCCCGCCTTCGGGCGCGCTGAACTTGTTGGCGTCGAGCGCGAGTTTGCCCACGTCCGCGCCCTTGGTGACCACGGCGGACCACGTCGCGGAGGTGCCACCGACCTCGCGGTCGAGGTAGTCGCGAGCGTCAAACGTCACGACCAGTTTCCCGTCTTTCACTTCGCCCTTCAGTTTCAATCCGACTTTCGTCTTGCGGTACTCGCCCAGCAGGACGCGTGCGCCGCCTTCGAGCGGCGCGTCGTTCGGCCCCTTCACGACGATGTGGTAATGGTCAAGGTTATCCGCGTCGGTGAACGTGTACTGCCCACTAATGCGCCCGGCGGCGTTCGATCGCACTTTCATTCGCGTCGCGCGAGTCTGGCGAGTCTCGCTCACCAGATCGACGGTGAAGTCCTGGTTCGCGAGCGGTTTGAAGTCGATGCCGTCTTTCGTGTTGTGGAGGTACGCGACGAACTTGAGTGTGTGCCCGGGCCGGTACGCGCTGCGGTCGCTGATGATGAACGCGGAACTGCGCACGCCTTCGGGCATCGCCGGAAGCGTGGTCCGGCCCGTAAGTGCGACGGCACCGACCGGCGGGTTCACGCGAACCGCGAGCGCCAGCGGTTTCGCGCTCGTGTGTGCCCATTCAAAGGTCTGGTCCGCGCCGACGATGGCGGCGAACGTGCGGGTTCCGGCTGTGATGGTGACCTTCGCCCCGACGTAGCTCTTCTCGCCCGCGACCCACCCGCGAAGGCCGCGTTCGTCCGGCATCAGCACGAGTTCGGACTTGTTCGCCGCCGGTTCGGTCTTGGCGAACAGCGGCACCACTTCACGCGGCTTCTCAGCGAGCGGTGGTGCGGCTCCTGATGTTGGTTTGGGTGGCGAGGTGACGAGCGCCGTCACCAGGGAAATGGAGAGTAGGCCGGCTGCCGTCGTGGCCAGCCAGCGAGGAAGAGAAGACGCCCACCGCATCGGTACACCCCTTTCAGGGACGCTCACAAGCAATGGTATAACAACCGAAGTGCGCGAACGTTGGCAAGAGTAAAGCGGAGAAGGCGAGCCGGGAGCGTGAGCGACCGGAGGCGTTGTCTTGGCCTACTTCCTCTCCAATACCAGATCCAGTACCCAGCACCCGCGAACGTGTTCGCCCGGTACGCGGCAGTGGTTGAGAATCTCGGTGTTGTCGCATCCGGCGTCTTGAAGCGCGTCGGCCAGAATCGGCATCGCACCGAAGTTGCGAGAATCGTACATCGCGCGCGCGAGCAGGAGAACCGTGTCGGTGCGCCACTTCCGGTCGAGCTGCCACCCGCGGCGCGGTTCGCCCTTCCGCTTGCGCCCGGTTGTGAACGGGTTGCCGAACACCTCGTGCAGCGCCCACACGGCTCGCTTCTTCGCGGCGCCGCCCTTGTTCCATCCGGCTGGGGCGCGAACGGTGCTCATGAACCCTTCCCCGGGCCGGCGGTTGAAGAACACGAGGTTGACACCGTGGGTCGCTTCGACCGGGATCACGCCGCTGTCGGCCCACGATTCGACGTGGGCCGCGCGGACGTGAAGCAACTCGCGTTCGACGTCCGTGCCGAGACGGTTCGCCTGCCACGACCAGAACGCGGCCATGTACAGGCGCAGCACGCGGGCCGACGCGCGACGCTTCGCGCGCACGACCTCGCCCATCAACGCCGGGTCTTTCGACTTCAGCCATTCTGCTTCCGTCATGAAATCACCGTGTTCCGGCCCCGAATTCGTCACTTCAGCCACTTGTCGCCGAACTGCATGTACACCTTCCAGTCGTCGGGCGTCATGCTGTGCTTCCCGGTGCGGATGAAGTACCCGAGACGCGCGTCGCTCAACGTGCCAGTTTCGGGCGCCTTCGCCGCGACCGGTTTCTCGTCGCCGTAGAGCTTGTACGCGGGCGCCGCCGCCGTCAGCATGTCGAACTGACCGCCTGGGTTCGCCCACTGGTCCTCCTCCGCGTTGGTGAACAGCACCGGGCGCGGGGCGCAGATCGCGGCAAGGCAGTGCTGGTCAAACGGCAGTTTTGTGGTGTCGTCACCGAACGCTGTGAACTTCGCGCAGAACCAGTGCGGGAAGCTGGTCGTGATGCGTTTCACGGTTTCCGCCTTCGCGTTCTTGCTCCGGCTCGGCCCCGCCCCGCCACAACCGGACTGGTGCGGGATCACCACCGCGAACCGGTCGTCGAACGCCCCCGCGAGCAGCGCCGTCTTGCCGAGGCGCGAGTGCCCAACGACCGCAAGACGGTTCGCGTCGATGCTCTTGTCCGTGACGAGGAAATCGACGGCGCGATGACAGCCCCACGCCCACCACATGACAGTCGCGGTCTCGGAACCGCTCAGCCCGCCGGGCGGAAGAGGCATCGTCGCACGCATACCCTCTTTCACGTTCGACCGGTCCGGTTGAATGTCGCCACAGTAGAACGTCGCGACTGCGTAGCCCTTCTCCACAATTTGCTGAAGAGGCCATGTGTCGGCCTGCTTGCCTCGCCCCTCCGCGCTCGCCTTGTTCTTCACCACGCCGGGGTAGCGGTCTGGAACCCACTCCGTGGGAATGCGAACCTTCTCGTGCGTGGTAAGCAAGTGGTTCCCGCCGAAGTTCGGCCCGACGAAGCACGCAGCCGGTGTCTTCCCGTTTGGCACCGCGATCAGCAGGTAGATCTTTGGGTACTCGGGCGGGCCGAACGTGATCTCCACTTCGCGCAGCGTGCCCTTTCCGTCGAGCGCCTTCGCGTCCTCGAACAGCACCTTCGCGGTCACCTTCTCTGGCTTCGCGGGGAACTGACCGTACATGTAGTGCTCGAACAGCGCCTTCAGTTCGGGCCGCCGCTTCTCCTCCCAGTCTTTCTTCGTGGTGATCTTGGTTCCGTCGCGCATCGTGAGCACGTCCGGGAACTCCGCGATCGACGGCAGTTTGTCCAACTGTGGTAGTGGCTCGGCGGGTGTGGCGACGACGCTCATAGCGAGGACTCCGACACAGGCAAGGGAGAGGCGCATGGTAGCTCCAGAGTAAAAGACATTCACCACAAAGGCACGAAGGGCGCACAAAGAGACACAAAGAAGATAACAGAGCAGAGTTGAAGACAAGGGAGCAAAGTATTGCTCTCTTATCTTTCAACCTTGCTGACTGTCTTCTTCGTGGCTCTTTGTGCGCCCTTCGTGCCTTTGTGGTGAATGTCTTTCTTCAATAGTTACGCAGTTGGGCTTCAACCCGGCCGGCTGACGCCGGCGGTTCGACGGCGCATGGTCGAGTTACGCAGTTGGGCTTCAACCCGGCCGGCTGACGCCGGCGGTTCGACGGCGCATGGTCGAGTTACGCAGTTGGGCTTCAACCCGGCCGGCTGACGCCGGCGGTTCGACGGCGCATGGTCGAG
>SXID01000130.1 GCA_005772955.1 Planctomycetia bacterium | reverse complement strand
GCGACCCCTCCCCCGTCGGCGAAGCGCCGACCCCCTCTCCCGCAAGGGGAGAGGGAAAAGACAAAGGCACCTTCGCCGAACTCACGCCGGGGAGCACGCGGGACACAGCGTCTTTCAGCCCTTGCAGACTGTCCGCCATCCGGCTCGCTGTCGAAAGCAGTTCCCCGACTTCGCCCCGTCGCGATTCGAGGACGCGGACGAAATCTTCAAGCACTTGCTTCGGGTTCACAGCCGCGAGCAGGAACTCCCAGCCCTTCTCCGAGAGCACGTAGAGGTCGCGCGCGGCCTTCCCCGTCGCATCGGTGCTGACCACGCGCACGAGGTCGTCCGCGAGGCACTTCTGCGCGGCGGGTCTGGCGCTTGCCGCGTTGGGGAACAGTCCCGCGTCGGTCTTCCCCGCGTACAGCGGCAGGCCGGTCGGCTCAGCGGCAACACGGCCGAGTGCGTCGAGGATTTGTTGCGTGAGTTTGTCAGCCACGGGTTCCGCTTCCGTGCGGGGGCAGATGGAGGTATTCACGAAGATGCTACGCGGAACCGGAGTCGCGTTGCAACCCCGACTCGGGCGCGTCATGATGTGCGCAGCTTTGCAACACGGGACGTTCAAGGAGAAGACTCATGACCATTCGGCGCGTGGCGGCATTCGCGCTCGTGGTAGTGTTTGCGACGAACGCGGTCGCGCCCGCAGCGGACGAGCCGAAGTTGCCCGACGTAAAGACGTTCGACAAACTCGTGATCGACACGCTCCGCGCCGTGCACAATACGGGCGCGGACCTTTACAACGAGAAGAAGGACTTCCCCGGTGCGTACCACGTGTACCAGGGCGCGCTGATCACCATCCGGCCGCTACTTGCGCACCGACCGGACGCGCAGAAGCTCATCGACACCGGGTTCGCGGACGCGGACAAGGAAACCGACTTGGCCCGTAAAGCGTTCGTGCTGCACGTGGCCATCGAGGGCGTGCGCAAGAACCTGAAAGACACCGCGAGCGAGAAGAAGCCGCTCGAGCCACCGGTGAAGAAGCCGGAGGAGCCGAAAAAGCCCAGTGGGTTGCCCATCGCGCCGCCGCCGAAGGAAGTGAAGCCGAAGTAGGCTCGCAATTGCGTTTGCAATGAGCCGCGACCGCAAGGGAGTGGCAAACGTTAACCGCTCCCTTGCGGTCGCAGCTCGTTCGTCACCAACTCCCATTTTCGCCATTCCATCATGTCGCGTAATGAACCCGTGCCGGGCCGCTATCGTCACTACAAGGGTGGCGAGTACGAGGTGATCGGCATCGCCCGCCACAGCGAGACCGACGAGTTGCTCGTGGTATACCGGCCACTCTACAACGCGACCGGACTGTGGGTGCGCCCGCTCGCGATGTTCCTCGAAGCGGTCCGCCATAACAACGAAGACGTGCCGCGATTCGCGCACATCGGCCCGGTTTGACCTTCCGCATTTCGCCGTTCCCTTTTCGCTTCTCCCCACCCTCGCGCCGGGGTACTCTCAACACTCCCCCTATCCTCGGAGTTCCACGCCATGCAATCCCGCCGCGAGTTTCACGCCAAGCTGATCGGGTCCGCGATCACGTTCTCCCTCATTGAAACGCTCTGGGGGCGCGACCTGTTCGCGGCTGACGCAAAGCCGACCATTCAGAAGTGGATGGGCGAGTTGGTCGAGATCAGCAAAGACCTGAAGGGCCAGAAGCTCACCGACTTACAGTTCCAGACGAAGATGGAAGACCTGTACAGGCGGGTTGACCTCACGGAACTCTGCAAGCTCATCAAGCTTGACGACGCGGAGAAGAAGAAGCTCCCCGACAACGGGGCCGCGAACTTCGGGTTCGACCTGTCGAAGGTGGAGGGCTTGCCCGCGGACGTGGGCTTCGGCAAGCAGATCTTCGCGTGCAAGAAGGGCCGGTCCATCGTGCCGCACGGCCACGCGAACATGTGTACCGGGTTCATCATCCTGAAGGGCGAGTGGCACGGCCGGCACTATGACCGCGTCGAGACGAAGGCCGATCACTACATCATCCGCCCGACCATCGACCGCACTTTCAAGCCCGGCGAACTCTCGACCATCTCCGACCACAAGGACAACATTCACTGGTTCGAAGCGACGAGTGAAACCGCGTTCATATTCAACGTCCACGTGATCGGGTACGACAAGACCATCAAGGAATCGGGCGGGCGGCTGTACGTCGATCCGGCCGGCGAGAAGCTCGCGGGCGGGCTGGTCAAGGCCGCGAAGATGACCAGCGCCGACTGCCACAAGAAGTACGGCTGAGATGGTGGGCTTTGAAAGTAGTAGGCACACTCCGCGTGCCGTCGCTAAACGAGATGAATAGCGACGGCACACGGAGTGTGCCTACTACTTTGTTAAGAGGCAGGAATGCTCGCCACGCTCCGCGATACGACGTTCCGCTCGCTGCGACACCGCTCGTACCGGCGGTACTTCTACGGGCAGATCGTGTCGTTCGTCGGCACGTGGATGCAGTCGGCCGCGCTCATGTGGCTGATGTACGACCGCACCGGCGACCCACGATGGCCTTCGTGGCTGCTGGTCGGTCAGATCGGGCCGACACTTCTACTCGGCGCGTGGGGCGGGTCGCTCGCGGACCGCTACCCGAAACGCCAACTCGTTTCGACAACACAAACTGCTTTCCTGCTGAACGCGATCGCGCTCACGGTCGTGGTCGGCTGCGGCTTCGCTACGCCGTGGCTGGTTCTCGCGCTCATCAGCTTGAACGGCGTGATTCAGGCGGTGGACTTCCCGACGCGACTCGCGTTCGTGCCGGATCTCGTGCCCAAAGAAGACCTCATCAACGCGGTCGGGCTAAACTCGCTCGTTTTCAACTCCGCGCGTGCGCTCGGGCCGGCGATCGCGGGCGTGCTGTTCCTCGTCGCGGGCGTGCTGGTGCCACACTTGCCCGAAGGCGCGAACGCGGTCACCATCGGCGCGACCGCGTGCTTCGCGCTGAACGCGGTTAGTTTCCTCGCGGTGCTGCGCGCGCTCCGCGGCATTCCCGAACCGCCGGCGCCCGCGAAGCGCGAACGCGGTTCCGCGTGGGACGGCGTGCGATACCTGCGCGCCCACCCCGCACTGGGCGCGGTCGTGTTGCTGACGTTCGCGCTGTGCGTGTTCGGCTGGCCGGTCGTCACGGTGCTGCCCGCATACACCAAACTCCGGCTCGGGCTGAAGGAAGAAGCGTACAGTTTCCTGCTGAGTTCGCTCGGCGCGGGCGCGTTGGTCGCGGCGCTCGCCACCGCGACGTTCGGGAGCGTGTCGCGGCGCGGGGCGTTCATGCTCTGTGGGGTCGCGGTGTGTGCGGCGGGAATGGCCGGGTTGGGATTCGCGCGGGTCGCATGGCTCGCGAACATGTGCTGCGCTGCGATCGGCTTCGGGATGATCCTGTTTCTCGCGACCGGGCAATCCACGATTCAGTTGGCGGTGCCGGATGAGGTGCGCGGTCGCGTGATGGCAGTGTGGGCGATGATGCTTAGCGCGAGCGCCCCGCTGGGCCACCTGATCGCGGGTCAGGCGGTCACGGAAGTGGGTGTCGGCCCGGTGCTGTTTGGAATGGCTATCGGGATTGGTGGTGTGGTTGTGCTGCTGGCAATCGCCCTCGCGCTGCGAGGCCGACCCGCGCCTTGAGCCGCTTGCGGCTTCGCGAGCGATTCCCTGCGAAGCCGCGAGCGGCTTATTCTCCGGCGATGCGCTGCAAGTCCGCGCGCTTGCCCTCATACGTTTCGTCGAACGCCATCACCTGGGCGTCTGGAGTCGCGCCTTCGGCGGCGCAGGCCATCAGGTACACCGCAGGCCACCAGTTCTCGTGCTTCGTTAGCCCCTGCTCCTTCACGGTCGCCCAGTTGCTCAACACCTTCGACCACGCCGCGTCACCGTAATCGAGCGATTCCTTCAGGCTGCCGAACTGCGGGACGTACCACACGCGACCGATCTGCGAATGAAGCACTTCGTCGGCCCAGTCGAAGTCTTGCAGCGTCGCTATGAGTGGCAGTTCACTCGCCTGCCCGGTCTCGAACTCGTAGCGCTTGCCGGTCTTTGGCATCAGCCCTTGCTCGATGAAGTACAGCACGCCGTGCCGTTCCAGCGGTGTGCATTCGGTGTTGAGCCGGTGCGACCAGTTCAGCGTGATCTTGACCTTCGTCCAGTCCACGCCGAGCGCGACGAACCCGACTTCGCCCATCATCGCGTGTCGCGCTTCGTCCCAGAGTTGGCGGGTCATGTCGCGGTAGTAGCCCCACGGCTTGCCGGGCGTCTGCGTGATGATCGACGCCATCATTTCGGGCACGTCGATTTCGCGCAGCCGCTTGTAGAGCATCATGAGTGCTTTGGCGCGAGCCGGGTACGCCGGGTTGTAGAGGAAGCTCTCCGCGTTCACGCCCTGGTTCCACGGATCGGAGAACCGCTCGTCGCGCTGCGGGATAGGGTCGTAAACGTAGGGCTTCTTTGAATAGAAGCGATCTGGAACGGTTCCCGATTCGGGAGCGGTTCCGTCCAGTCCGCCTGCGACAGTGAGACAGGCATTCAGCCATCGACTGACTGCGGTGACTTCGTCATCAACGAGACACCCAAACGCGTGTTCCCCGAACTTCTTCATGTCCGAGAGTTCGAGACGGGCGAAGCGCAACACTCGACAGGTCGGGGCGTCGGTCAGTGGGTTTGTTTCCGCCATGTATTTCGCAATCGCAGTATCGAGCACCGACATCGCGTGCAGATACGCACCGAGAACCAACTCCTCTGTGTTCCAGTTGCCTTGAATCTCCTCGAAGTAGGCTTCCAACGCGGGGTGCGGAACGTCTTCCAGTCCCAGAGGCGGTTCGCGCATTTCGCCGATGCGCGTGCGCAGCGCGGTGACGTGTTCGGCGCACAGGTAGGCGTGGTGCGCGAAGCCGGTCTTGAGTTCGTAGATCGGTTCCGCGGTGATGCGGGCGGTGAGAATCTGGTGCAACCGCTTGAAGCAGTAGTGAAACCGCTTCAAGCGCCGCACGCACTCTTCGACGCTCAACCCCGGGCGAGCGGCTTCTTCGACCGTGCAAAGCCCCGCGAGTGGCGGCAAACCCTTGTATGACGTGTACCCGGCCAGCGGCGTTGGTGGCGGCATAGTCACGCTCCTTGTCTTCTGTCTTTACAAAGTAGGCAACTCGCTCCGCGAGTTGCGCGGTAGGGTGGTCCGCGACGCGAGCCGCACTCCCGTAGCCGTCACTCGCGGAGCGAGTGACCTACCTTCTACTTCGTCGCCTTCCGCGGCTTGCCGACGTGGGTCGCGCCGCCGTAGGCGAGTTCGGCGCTCTCCATGATGGTTTCGCTCAGAGTCGGGTGCGGGTGGATGCTCTCCAACACGTCACGCGCCACCGCGCCCATCTCGATGGCGAGAACGCCCTCTGCAATCATCTCTCCGGCACCTGCGCCCACGATGCCCACACCCAACACGCGCTTCGTTTCGGGATCGACCAGCATCTTGGTGCGGCCTTCGGTGCGCGCGATACTCACGGCCCGACCGCTCGCGGCCCACGGGAAGTTCAGCGCTTCGTAAGGGATCTTCTTCTCGTCGGCTTCCTTCTGCGTGATGCCGGCCCACGCGATTTCGGGGTCGGTGAAGATCACCGCCGGGATCGCGCGCGGGTTCCACTCCGCCGGCAAGCCCTGAATCACTTCCACCACCACACGCGCCTCGGCGGTCGCTTTGTGCGCGAGGCCCGGTTCTTCGCCCACGTCGCCGATCGCGAAGATGTTGGGCACATTGGTGCGCCGCTGACGGTCGATCGGAATGAAGCCCTTCTCGCTCACGGTCACGCCGGCTTTGTCCAAACCGAGGTTCGCGGAGTTCGGACGCCGACCGACCGAGATCAGCACGCGGTCGAATGTCAACGAAGCCGGTGCATTCGCGCCTTCGAGCTTCACCACGATGCCGTCCTTCGTCGCTTCCAGACCCTTCACACTTGTGCTTGTGTAGATCGCCTCGAACTCGGCCTTCAGCTTCTTTTCCAGCGGGTCAACGAGGTCTTTGTCGGCCATGAAGAGGATGCGGTCGAGCGCTTCCACCACGGTGACCTTGCTGCCGAGCGCCGCGTACACGCTGCCGATTTCGAGGCCGATGTAGCCGCCGCCGATCACCAGGAACTTCTTCGGTACGTCCGGTAGCAGCAGCGCGCCGGTGCTGTCCATTACGCGGTCGTCGTTGATCTGCCACGGCTTCGGCACCACCGGAAGTGAACCGGTCGCGATGATCGCGTGTGCGAACTTGATCGTTTGGGGCGCGTCGCCGGTTACTTCCACGGTGTTGGGACTTGTGAACACCGCGCGGCCCTTCACCACATCGACCCCACGGCCCTTCGTGAGTTGACCGATGCCGCCCGTGAGCTTGCCGACCACTTTCGTCTGCACGAACTCGCGGAGTTTCGCGAGGTCGAGTTGCGGCTCGCCGAACGTCACGCCGTAAGCGGCCATCTCGTGTGCTTCGCGAATGATCTTCGCGGTGTGCAGCAGCGCCTTCGACGGGATGCATCCACGGTTCAGGCACACGCCGCCGAGTTTCTGGCCCTCGTCCACCAGCGTGACCTTGATGCCGTGGTCCGCGGCGTGCAGCGCGGCCGGGTACCCCCCGGGGCCGCCGCCGATGACGAGAAGTTGTGTTTCGCGAACGTCGGGCATGGTTGGCTCTCTGCGGGGAAATGCAAACAGCCGGCTGACGCCGGCCGCTCGCCATGATGGAATTGTATACGCGAGGCCGATTACGGGCCGACGCCGGTGTCGGTATCCACGGGCAGTTTCAGCGGCTCGACCTTCTCGTAGTACACAACCTTGATACCGACCGTCTCCGTCTTCGCCGGGAGGGTGAACGTAGCGGTCTGCGCGATCTTCCCGCCGGCCACGTTCAGGTTGGTCGTGCCGCCCGCGGTGAGCGGCTTGCCCTCCGCATCGGTGAACGCCACCGACTTCACCGCCGCGCCGTCGGTCTTCAGCGTCACGGTCAGTTTGTCTTTCGCGAGAACCACCTCGAACGCGGCCGGGCCGACCGCGACCTTCTCCTTGTCCTTGATGGCGAACTTCTCGGCGGTCGCGGTCTTCTCTCCGGTGCCGCACAGGAGTACGAGTTCACCCTTGACCCGCACGCGCGTCGCGCCGGTCGCGGGGGCCTTCGGCCCGAGGACATACAGCCGCGCCTGCTCCTTCGACTTGTCGGTTGCGAGGGCGTTGCCCGCGAGCGGGCTTTTGGCACCGAGATCAGTCCCCTTGTCGTCAGTGAGCGCGAGTTTGGTCGCCACTGTGTCGAGCGCCAGGACGTGTTGGCCGGGCACCTGAATAAAGAGGTATGCACCGGTGTACGCCGGGCTGACGATTTCCTTCGGCGCATCCTTCGGCGGGTTGTTGACGTTCAGAGCGTATGCTTTGACGGATGGGTCGGCTGCGGTAGCGCCGCCAGCCGCGGCGAGAAAGACGAGGGCGAGTGTGGTTCTCATTGGGGCGCTCGGGGTTCTTCGTGAAGAGTAGCGGAAGGATGACCGGCGGGTTGGTGCCCAGTTCGGCGTGGTGGAATTGTATGCGCCACGTCAGCCGAATTTCTTCTTACCCTTGTTGAAGTTCGGTAGCCCGTCCTTCTTCCGCGGGTTGCCGTCGTGGTCGAGGTCGGCTCCGCGTTTTTTGTTCTCGCCGTCGGCTAACCCGTAAGGCGTCTTGTCGTTGTCGTCTTCGTCGTCGAATTGCGGTGGGACGTATCCGCGCGACGGGAGCGGCGGCAGAGCGACCGGTTCCGGCTCTTCGACCGGTTCGACCGGCGCGCCTGGGTCGGGCGGCAGCGGCGGAATAATCACCTCGAACACGGGGTCGGGTTCGGGGACGATGAGAACCGCGCTGCACCCGGGGCACTTGGCCTTCTTCCTGGCGTGCGCGTCGGGCACGCGCAGCGTTTTCCCGCAGGGGCAGTTGAAGGTAATGGGCACTACGCACCTTCGTTGTGTTTGGTGCTTGGTATATCTCGCGTAGCCGCGACCAACCTGGTTACTTCTTCTTGCCGGTCAGTTCGTCGGCGAGGTCGTTGGCGTCATACACCTTCCGCAGCGCTTCGACGATCGCGCGGCTGTCCACCGACACCGCGCGCCCGGTCTCCTGGTCGAAGATGAAGTCGAGCACCAGCGACTGAATGTTGCCGTCGAAGATCAGCCCGACCACTTCCGCGTTGCGGTTGATCACCGGCGAACCGCTGGTGCCGCCGATGCTGTCCGCAGTGCAAACGAAGTTGTACGGCGTCTTCAGGTTGAGGTTGCTCTTCTTGTCCACCCACCGCTTGGGCAACTCGAACGCGCCCTTGTTGTGCTGCTCGGCGGACCGTTTGTAGAGACCATCGAAGGTGGTGAACGCGGGCACGTCCTTGCCGTCTTCCTTGTAGCCCTTCACGGTGCCGTAGGCGAGCCGCAGCGTGAACGTCGCGTCCGGGTACACCTTGTCGCCGTCCATCGCGAACTTCGCCTTCGCCAGCGCCGCGTGCGCCTGGCGCTTCGGCTCATCGACTTCGTTCTCAAAGCGTTTGCGGAGCGCACGCGACGGGCCATCGACGAGGCGCGCGACTTCGATCATCGGGTCTTTGAGCGACGCGAGGTCGTATGGCTTGCCGTCCTTCGCCGCGGCCTCGATGCCCGCGAAGATCTTCTTCCGCACTTCTGGGTCGCGGACCTTCGTGCCGCTGATGAGTTCGTAGGCACGCTCGCGCGGCGACTTGCCGTTGAGCACCTTCTTTACGAGGTTCGAGTCCGGCCCGAGCGTGACTGCGAGGAACTGCAACGCGTCGCTGAGTTTGAGGATTTCGAGGTCTTCAAAGATCGGTTCGTCGGAGAACAGCCCGAACTTGAGCGACGGCAGGCGCGCGTCGGCGAACTCGCGTAAGCGCTCGCCGCCGGGCTTGGGCAGCTCCTCGGAAGCGCGGAGCAGCGTCCGCGCGATCCCAAAGGACGCGGAGTTGAACCCGCCCGCGTTCTCCAGCGCGGTCATCTCCTTGATGAGTGCGGCGCGGACCTTCTCGGCCTTCGCAACGGTCGCATACGCGTCGGCCGCGGCCTTCGTCTCGGCCGTGGTGCCCTGAGCGATGAACGCCTGCAGTCGCTCTTGCTCCTTCTCCTTGCGGCCCATTAAAGCAGGGTCCATCAAGCCCGCGAGGCCACCGATGCGCGCCTTGCGGCTGTTCTGAATGCTGAACAGTTCTTCTTCCGCGCGCTGGGCGTTCTGCTCACTGCGCCCGGACCACGAGTTGAGCAGCACTTCGAGCCGGTTGAGCCGGTTCAGCAGGTACGGGTAGCCGGTGTCGCGGAGGTACTTCAGTTCGTCCACCGTGTTTGCGCGGTTCGTGCGACCGGGGTGCCCGGAGACGAACACCAGTTCGTCTGCCTTGCTTCCCGCAGCGCTCCACTTGAGATAGTGTT
Organism: Planctomycetia bacterium; assembly: GCA_005772955.1. GTDB lineage: Bacteria > Planctomycetota > Planctomycetia > Gemmatales > Gemmataceae > Gemmata. Next base: position 25,292 of record SXID01000130.1, on the reverse strand, counting down.
CGCACTTCAGCGGCTTGCCGCCTTCGTAAACGCGGAAGAAGCACACGTCGAGGTCGAAGCGTGGGTACTCGAAGTTGTCCGGGTCGCCGCCGTAGAACGCGGCCTGCTTTTCCGGCGCGAACACGATCCGGATGTCCTCGTACTTCTTGAACGTGTAGAGGTGGTACTGTCCGCCCGCGTACAGCGTGACCACGTCGGCGCGAATCTTCTTCTCGGGGTCGGCGGCGCCCTTTTCGAGTTCGGCGATCTTGGCGGTGCGGAGCTTGAACGCCGCGGCCGGCGCGGTGCCAGCGGGAACCGCCTTCTCCACGTCCGCGGTCACGTCCTTGATGCCGATGAGGACGTTGAGTTCCAGACCCTTGCACTTGATCTCTTCGGCGTGCGTCTTCGCGTGGAATCCGTCGCGGAGGTAGTTTTTCTCGGCGGTGGAAACCTTCTCCAGATCGCCGGCGCCGACGTGGTGGTTGGTCATCACGAGGCCGTCGGGCGAGACGAACGAGCCGGAACCGCCGGAGTTGAACCGCACGCTGGAGAGCCGGACGTGATCGAGCCACTGCTCGGTCGGGTCGAAGCCGTACTTCTTGAGTTGGGCGCGGGGTGGGTTGTTGAACAACCACATGCCCTCATCGGCCCTGCTGGCTTTGGGGATCATGAGTAACCCTATCAGTGCGACGACGGTAACCGCCGCGGGGAAACGTGAGGTCATGGGGTGAATCTCCGACGGGAGAGGGTCCGCGGGAACGAAGGCGCGGGCCGACCGCGAGTGAGCCGCCCGTGACGCATCGTTATAGGCAACGGGGTGAAGAAAAACACTCGGAACGGGCGATCTGTCGCGGGTACAATCCCTATTCCGCACCGCTCTCTCGCGTCGGGGAGAAAGCCCATGTCCGAGAACAGTCCGGACCGTACCATGCCGCGTGCCGCGTCCACGCCGGATCAGACGGCCGACCACGCACCCGCCTACGACACCAACGCCCGCGCCGCGGACGAAAGTGCCGCCGATCTCAACCGCACGGGCGGGGTCTTCAGCCTGGCTCTGTCCACGGACGGGCGGACGCTGGCGTCCGGGAGCATCGACGGAACTGTGAAACTGTGGGACCCGACTGGCCTACGGGACGTGTTGACCCTCCCGGTCGGCAAGGCCGAGGTCAAGTGTGTGGCGTTCTCGCCGGACGGAAAAACGCTCGCCGGGATCGCGACGGACGGAAAGGTCCGGGTCTGGAGGTGATCTCCGCTGTTGCGCCAACCAGCGCGCACGCGCAGAAGCACCAGCCGCAACTCGACCTGCTCACCCCGCCGAGGCGCACACAACAGCCGTAGCTCGCGACGGGTGTCCGCATCGCACTAAGCTCCGTACACCGACCGGACGCCCGCCCGCTTCTGACGCACCGCGACCCGAGCCGTTTACCATGCGCGAACGCCCGGCCTACGACCTGTTCCTCATCAGTTGGCTGGTGCTGTTCCTCGAACTCGCCTGCATCCGCTGGTTCCCGTCCCACGTCCTGTTCCTCACGTTCTTCGTCAATCACGTGTTGCTCGCGTGCTTCGTCGGCATGTCCGTCGGGTGCCTCATCGCCCGGCGACCCACGAACTTCCTCCGCCACACGCCGTACTGGTTGTTCGTCGGTATCCTGCTCGGGCTCATCTTCGATGGTAACTCCGGGTATCTGCAAGCGGTGATCACGGTCGGTAACCAGGAGCAACCCGATGTGGTGTACTTCGGCACCGAAACCTCGGTGACGAAGAAGAATCCGCTCCCGTTCAAGGTGCCGCTCGAACTCGTCGGCGGGCTGTACTTCGTTCTCATCGCGGGCATTATGGTCGGCCCCGGTCAGGAGATGGGACGCGCCTTCAACCGCGTCACGAACCGCACCACCGCGTACTCCGCGAACCTGCTGGGCAGTTTGGTAGGGATCGGCATGTTCGCCGCGTGTTCGCTGCTCCGGTTCCCGCCGGTCGTCTGGTTCACCCTCGCGGGCGGCGTGCTGGCGTACTGGCTGGTTCGCGTACTCGCGAAGCCGCAAGCGGCTTCCGTCGAAAACAGAGGTTCACACACTGTGCCGCTCGCGTTCCTGGCGACCGCCGTGGTACTGACCGCGATCACCTCCGGGTTCGTCACGTACAAGGGCTGCCAGACCACCTGGAGCGAGTACTACCGCATCGACTACGAACCGAAGAGCCGGTACATCGTCACGAACCTTATCAGCCAGCAGTTGATGGAACCGCAACTGTACCCGCCGTCCACCGACGTGGCCTACGCGCTGCCGTACCTGTTCCAGCGCGATGTCAAAAAGGCCGACGGCACCCAGGCGTGGCCGCCGTTCAAGCGCGTGCTAATCATCGGCGCTGGCAACGGCAACGACGTGGCCCGCGCGCTGCTCTGGGCCGCGCCAGACGCACAAATCGATGCGGTTGAAATCGACCCGGTGATTCAGAAACTCGGTGAAACGCACCACCCGGATAAGCCGTTCCAAGACCCACGCGTGAAGGTAACCATCAACGACGGCCGGAACTTCCTGCGCGACGCCAAACCCGAAACTTACGACCTCGTCGTCTTCGCGCTCATCGACTCACTGGTGCTCCAGTCCGGGTACTCGAACCTCCGACTCGAAAGCTACCTGTTCACGCTCGAATCTTTCCAGGACGTGCGCAGGGTACTGAAGCCGACCGGCGTGTACGCGGTGTACAACTTCTTTCGTCAGCCGTGGATCGTGGCCCGCATCCGCGACCAGCTCCACACTGCGTTCGGCGCGGACCCGGTAGTCGTCACCACCCCGCCGCGAACCGCGATCCGGTTCGACGACAAGTTCGATTCCGGCGTCTGCACCGGGTTCTTCGCGGGCGGGCCGGAAGCAATGGATCCGCTGCGTCAGTCGTTTGAACGTGTGGACCCGGCGCGGCCAGCATCGGTGCGTGAGGTGTTCGGACTGCGGAACACCACGCCGGTGAAGTACTGGTATCCGTGGTACACCGGTGTGCCGCAGACCACGGAGGCTCGGTTCGGTTTGGCTCCACCCACAAACCCGCCCCCGCGTACCAAGCCCCCCGGAGAGGTGCGTCCGGAAGACCCCACACCGGAATGGCTCGGACTTGTTACCGCCGATATCGAGAAGAGCGAACACTCGTTGCGGCCCGCCGATGACAACTGGCCGTTCCTTTACACGCGTCAGTCGCGTGTCCCGAGTCAGACGTGGGGAAGCGTCGCGCTCACGCTCGTCCTCTCGATCGGGCTGTGGTGGGCGTTTGGCGGGAAGAAATCGCTCGCGCCCGAAACCGCCGCGGCAACACCCGACTACGCCTCCATGCTCCGCGCGTTTTTCCTCGGTGCCGGATTCATGCTCGTCGAGACCAAAGCCGTGGTCGAAATGGCGCTCTTGTTTGGCGGGACGTGGATGGTTAACACGGCGGTGTTTGCGGCCATCCTCGTGATGAGTCTCGCGGGGAATCTCTTTGCGGGAAAGGTGAACCCGAAGCAGTTGGAACCGTATTACGTTGGCCTGATCGCGACGCTCGCGGTTGGGCTGGTGATCTCCCCGAAAGTGTTCCTCGGCCTGGGGCCAGTGGTGCAAGTGGTTGGGGCGTGTGCGTTAGTGTTCGCACCAATCGCGTTCGCGGGCGTGATCTTCGCCACGAGTTTCAAGCGTACCACCCAGCCGGACCGCGTGTTTGGGGCGAACGTCGCGGGGGCGATTGTCGGTGGGTTAGCCGAGAACAGTTCCGTGGTTCTGGGCTTCCGGTTACTCCTGTGTGTTGCAATCGGATTTTACCTGTTGTCGGCCGCGTTCGGGAACCGTGATCTGCGCGACGGCACAGCAGACAAGGGCGTATAATGCCGATAGACATTTAGCAGAACGTGTTGCGTTCGCGAAACAGTGCTGCACTGCCCGCGCATTCCGCACAGTTTGCCGAGTCTCACGACGCGTCCGTGATGTAGGATTCCTTTAGCGTTGCGTTGGGGGTTGAGTCTCTGGTATTTCAAGGTATGACTCAATTCCTGCGGAGGAACCTACACCGCGGACCGTGCCTCGAAATACGAAACCCGAACCACCGAACTACCGAACCACTAATACCCGGTCGATCCTCTCCGACACCGACACCCCGCCGGGAGTACCTCTTATGCCAGACGCGAACGAGGATCCGCCCGATATCGAAGACGCGCTGCTGCGGCGTGGGGCGCGTTCCACTCCCTACCCCGCAGCACCCTCCGCGATCCGCTCAGGGCGCGACACCCTGTCAGTCGAGGTCGCACTTACCGTCTTCCGCCAGATGCTCCGCACGCGCGCGATCGAAGAGCGCAGCATCAAGATGTCCAAGTCTGGGGAAGCCTACTTCTGGATAGGTGGCCCAGGCGAAGAAGCCTTCAACGTCTGTCTCGGGTTACAGATCAACAAAGGCCACGGCCCTGCTCACGACTACCTGCACCTCCACTACCGCAACGCCGGTATCATGCTCACAATGGGCATGCCCATGATCGACCACACGCGACAACTCGCGATGCGGTGGACGGACCGACACTCCCGCGGACGCAACTTCGTCGGCCACTACAGCATCCCCGAGTGGAACGTCATCCCGGTCACGAGCGTGATCGAGGTGCAGTTCGCGATGGCGCCCGGCACGGCGCTGGTTCAGAAACGCCACGGCCAGAAAAACCCAACCGAGAATGAAGGCATCACGGTGGTGGTCGGCGGCGAGGCCGGCACCGCGGAGGGAGACTTCGAAAGTTGTCTTAACTGGACCACGCGTCCCGGCCAAGAACTCCCGGTGCTGATGCTGGTGACCAACAACCGGTACGGCATCTCGACCGATCTCGACACGGTTCACACGCACCGACCGATCGCGGACCGCGCGATCCCCTATGGCATGCGGTACGAGACGATCGACGGCAACGACCCAGTCGCGACGTGGCACGGCATCGACCGCGCGATGCGGTACTGCCGACGCGAGCGCAAGCCGTTCCTGCTCGAAACAATGGTAAGCCGGTTGCACGGGCACTCCTCCTCCAGTGGCGCGCAGCGGAACTGGAACGAAGCCGACTCGCTGGCCGCGTTCGAACAGAAGCTCATCGATGCGGGCGCGATCGACACGAACGCCGTTCGCGCCTTGAAGGACGAGGCCAAAGCCGAAGCGGACCGAGCCGTTGTCGAGACGATGAAGGAGCCAGAGCCAACACGCGAAGACGTGTACGCATTCACCTATGCCGAGAGCGCCGTGGACACGATTTACCCCAAGGATTTCACGGGGCTACCGGGGGCGCGCTGATCCCGCAAGCTGAAGGCGAGCGAGCCACCTGTGCGTGGACGTGGCTCGCTCGCCTTCAGCTTGCGGCTAACCTGTTTGATATTCCCTACACCTCTCCTGTGGGGCTTTCATCATGGCGAATATGGCACAAGCCGTTCGCATGGCGTTACATTTCGGCGAGAAGCACCTCGGCGTGACGGACGTGTTTGGTGAGGACGTCGGTCCGCCGCTCGGCGGGGTGTTCACCGCGACGCAAGGTCTCCGGACCGCGTGGAACACGCCACTCGACGAGCGCGGCATCATCGGCACCGCGATGGGCATCGCCTACGCCGGTGGCCGACCCGTCTGCGAAATCCAGTTCTGCGACTACGCGTTCAACGTCCTCGACATGTTCAAGATCGCGGGGAACCAGCGGTGGGCCAGCGGCGGCGGATACGACATGCCCCTTGTGGTGATGACACCGAACGGCGCTGGCATCCGCGGGAGCCTGTACCACTCGCATAGTTTTGAAAGTTGGGCGAGCCGTTTACCGGGTTGGAAAGTCGTGATGCCGTCCAACGCGCTCGACGCTTACGGTCTGATGCTCGCGGCGATCAAAGACCCAAACCCGGTGCTCGTGCTGCTGCCTAAGGCACTGCTCCGCGCGAAGGACACACGCCTCATTCCCGGCGAACCGGCGGACGCGGACGAATTGAGCAGAATGATCGACGCGCCGGTGAACGATCGCGTCGGCTGGGAACCGAACTGGCCGAACTTAGAAGACCACACAGTTAAGATTGGTTCGGCGGAACTGGTGCGCGAGGGCACGTTCGGCACCGTGATCAGTTACGGGCGGCCCCTTCCGCTGTGCGCGCAAGCCGCGGACGAACTCGCGGCCCAGCACTACCGCACATTCGACGTGATCGACCTGCGGAGCATCTTCCCCTATGACTGGGGTATGATTTCCCGGAGCGTACTAAAGACCGGGCGGGTACTGATCGTGAATGAGGACACGGAAGTCACGAACTTCGGCGAACACCTGCTTCGTCGGGTCGTGGATGAGCATTTCTACGATCTGTCGGTGCGGCCCCGCACGCTGATGGGCAAGCACGTTCCCGGCATCGGCATGAACCAGAACTACGAGGTCAACAGCGTCCCGCAGTTGGGCGACATCCGCACCGCGCTGTGGGATCTGGCGACCGAAGCGGCTTGATAGCGGAGCGAACACATGGACTTTTCTCTCCCGCCGGTTGGCGAAGGCTTGCTCGAGGTGGAACTGGTGCGCTGGCTCGTGCGGCCGGGCGATGCGATCGCACGCGGCCAGGCAATGGCCGAGGTGATGTCGGACAAGGCGAGCATGGAAGTGCCGTCGCCGTTCGCGGGCACGATCACCGAACTGGCCGCGACGCCCGGCACGAAGGTCAAGGTCGGACAGGTGATCCTGAGTTACAACACGGTCGACGACGAAGCGAAGGCGGAACCTCTCCCCCCAACCCCCTTCCCTAAGAAGGGAGGGGGAGACGAACCAAAACCAGAAGGCACCGCGTCTTCGGTATTAAGCCCCTCCCTTCTTAGGGAAGGGGTTGGGGAGGGGTTGTCTTCACGTAGCAACGGCGCCACAACGCTCCCGCCCGCGGCGCCCTCGGTACGGACGCTCGCGCGTAAGTTGGGCGTCGATCTCAGCCACGTTCGCGGGAGCGGGCAACACGGCCGCATCTTGCTCGACGATCTCACCCCGTATCTCGCTCCAAGGCCGAATCTCGACACCCGCCCCGCATCCGCGCCGAACAAAACGGATACCTCGAAACTCGACTTCGGCATCGCGGGCACGCGGCAGAAACTCATCGGGTTGCGCCGGCGCATCGCCGAGCACATGGTCGAGTCGAAGAAACACATCCCACACTACTCGTACATCGACGAGTGCGACTTAACCGATGCGGTCAAACTCCGCAACCAGCTCCGCGAACCGCTCGCGGAGGCCGGCGTGAAACTCACTTACCTCGCGTTCTTCGTGAAGGCCGTTGCGCGGGCGCTCAAGGAAGTGCCCATCGTCAACAGCACCTACGACGAAACCGCGGGCGAGGTGGTGCTGTACGACAAGTACCACATCGGCGTCGCGGTCGCGGCTCCAAGCGGCCTGATGGTACCGGTGGTCAAGGACGCGGACAAGAAAGACCTCGCCACCATCGCGACCGACATCGAACGCCTGGGCAACGACGCGAAAACCGGCAAGATCAAGATCGATGACCTGCGCGGCGGCACCTTCACCGTTACGTCGGTCGGTGGCATTGGCGGCTTGATTTCCACGCCAATCATCAACCACCCCGAAGTCGGTATCATGGGCGTCGGCAAGGTGGTGAAGCGCCCGCTCTACGACTCCAACGGCGTGCTGAAACCGTCGGACATCGTTTACCTGTCATTCTCATTCGACCACCGCGTCGTGGACGGGGCCGTGGGCGCCGCGTTCGGGAACGCCGTGGTGCGATATCTGCAAACGCCCGCCATGCTGCTCCTGCCGGAGACGTTCGGTGGCTGACAGCGAAGAACCTCTCCCCCCACCCCCCCTCCCTGAAGGGGCGGGGTTTGGGGGGAGAGGTCTTCGCTTCGCGCCGGCCATTCTGCTCGGCATGGTGAGCGTCTCTCAGGCGCTCGTCACGAACAACTTCCCCGACTTCTTCATCTACCGCTCCGGGTCCGAAATCGGGCTGCGTGGTGAGTCGCCTTACGACATCGCCCGCATCCGCAAACTCGCGTCCGCGCAGTTCCCGGAGGAGAACCCGAAACGCGAAAGCTTCGTCCTCAACTGCGGATACTTTCTCCCGCCGTCCGCGATCCTCGTCTTCGCGCCGTTCGCGATCGTGCCGTGGGGCGCGGCGAAGGTCGCGTGGGGGATCACGCTCGGCCTCGCTGCGGCCGGCATCGCGACGCTACCGAACCTGCTTCGCAACCCCGACCGCGGCATGCCCGTTCGTGCTAACGTGTTGCGGTTCGTCGTGCCGTTTCTGCTGGTGCTGAACCCGCTCACGCTGGCAATCGTCATCGTCGGTCAGGTGACGATCGTTTCCGTCGGGTGCGTGGCGGCGGGACTGTGGTGCTTCTCGCGCAACCGGCCCACGCTCGGCGTGATTCTCTGGTCACTGACGTTTGTGAAGCCGCACGTCGCGCTACCCCTTATTCCGCTGGTGTGGTACCTCGGTGGGTGGAGGCACGCCGCAGCGCTGGTCGGGTCGGTCGCGGCGATCAACCTGCTCGGCGCGACGATCACAGGTGGCTCGCCGCTGTTCCTGCGCGACTACCTCGAATACATCCCGACCGGACACAAGGCGGTGCTGTACAACCAGGCCGAACTCAACCCGCAGATCACGAGCTGGAACCGGCTACTCGTGTCGTGCGGTGGGCCGGTGATCGAACTGACCGCAGTGACGACGCTCGCGGGCTACCTCGTGTGGGGCGGGCTGGTGCTGGGCCGATGTGCGATAGCAGGTGCGAAACCATCCGCGGCGTGGGCTTGCGCCGCCGCGGTCGCGGGTGCCGCGGTGTGCAGTCAGGTGCTGCCGTACGAATTGTTGATGCTCTCGGTCGCGGTGCCGTGGGTGCGCGACCTGTGCGCGTCGAAATGGCGCCTGTGGGGCTGGGCCGCTGTCCTGCTGATGGTGATTCAGACGATCCCAATCAACAGCGCAAACGTGATGTTCGACTTCTACCGCCCGCTCGGTGCGATGGCATTCGCGCTGTTGGTGCTGTTCGGTCCGGTCGATCCAAAGCAGCACGAAATCTCTTCTGCTACTTGATCGTGTTCCCGCGATCGATGGACACCACCCGCGGATGGTGCCGACGCGTCCGCGTTCGGTGTAGGTCGCGTGATGACCACGGACGCCTCCAAGAGACCATGTGCCATTCCACGCGTGGCGGGTAAGATGTCGTGCGGACGACATTACCTCTCTGGAGTTTCCCATGCGAACGGCGTTGCGATTCGGTGCCCTCGCGGTTGTGGTGTGCGCGGCTGGACTGCGCGCAGATGACAAACCCAAAGCGGCTGACAAGCCGGCTGAGGTGCCCGCGGGGTTCACCAACCTCTTTAACGGCAAGAGTCTCGATGGATGGAAGCCGACCGGCAAGGCCGATGCGTGGGTAGTAGATGGCGGCGTGATCGTGTGCAAGAGCGGTGGCGGTGGCTACCTGTTAACCGAAAAGGAATACGGCAACTTCGAGTTCCGGTGCGAGTACCGGTGGGAGAAGAAGGGCGGCAACAGCGGCGTCGCACTCCGCACCCCGGAGAAGGGCGACCCGGCCTACGCTGGCATGGAGATTCAGCTAATCGACGACGAGGGCTGGCCGGGCAAACTCGCGGACTATCAACACACCGGTTCCATTTACGACGTGCAGCCCGCGAAGGATGCGAAGAACAAGAAGATCGGCGAGTGGAACACGGTGAAGATCGTGTGCAACGGCCGCAAGGTGACCATCGTTCAGAACGACGTGGAACTGGTGAACGTGAACCTGGACGACTACAAGGCGAAAGCCGAGAAGAACCACCCCGGTTTGCTCCGCGAGAAGGGCCGCATCGGGTTCCAGAGTTACAACATCCGCGTCGATTTCCGCAACGTGTGGATCAAAGAACTGAAGTGACCGAAAGCGACCTACCCCCCTTCCCTGAAGGGGGGTAGGTCGCTTACACCGGCACGAGGTACGTCCCCGCGAGCCGGTCCCGTGGGGGCAGCACGAACAAGCAACGCGGGTTCGACACGAGCCGCGGAACTTCACTGCGATACCGAAGGCGTCCCACCCACTGCTTCGCAGTTCGGATTGTTATACGTCACACAAAAGGCGTCACAACACGCGAAGCCGCAAGCGGCTTGGCCGCGGTCACTTCTTCACGGTCACCCAGATTACTTCGCTCGCGTAGCCAATCTTCACCACGAAATTGATCGCCACGAACCCTTGCACGCACACCGGCACGTCGGTGCATTCGGCCGCGTTCGCGTCGGCCTTCAGAGTGATGTGACCCGCGCTGCCGGCGCCCAACAGCGTCTTGCTCTTGCCGTCCACCATCGTCACGCCCGGCGGGAGCGGGTTACCGAAGACGGTGCCGAGATGGCGCAGCGGCACGTCGAGATTCACGTCCTTCGTGTACTGCGGACCGCGAAGCACCTCCACGTCGATCTTCACCTCTTCGCCCGGCTTCAGCGTGATGCGGGTCTGCTTCGCCTTGATTTCGAGCAAGTCCGATGGCCCGGTGACTGCTACCGCCAGCATACCCGCGTCGAACCGCGCTCGCCCGCCACCGGGGGAATAGATCTCTTCCACCGCGACCGCGGTTCGCGTGAGCGTCACGGGCTTCGCGTTCTCGTCGATTGCGTCCGCGGTGCCGATCACCTCCACCACACTCGCCTCGATCTTCGCGTCCTTCGTGGCGCTCACCACGAGTAACCCCTGCGTCATGTTCGCGGGGATCGTGAGTTCGTTCACGGTCACGCCCGCGGGAAGCCCGCCGACGGTCACCTTCACCGGGGCGGTGAAGCCGTTTGTGCGCGTCACCTGCACGTACCACGCGGTGCGCGAGCCTGGCCCGATCATCGCCTTCGCCGGGTCGCACTTGATCGTGAAATCCGGCCGGGCGAAGTCGCCTTCGAGGTAATAGATGAAGCCGTCGCCGCCCTTGTTGTTCAGGTCGCGCACGCGAACCACGTACTCGCCGTCGGCGGTGGGCGTGAAGATCAACCCGGAGTCTTTGCCGACGAGGTCGTCATTTGAAGCAACGATCTTACCGTCGGGCGTCATCACATCGAGCTGCGCATCGAGCTGGCTTGATAGTGGCGTGCCGAAACGCCGCGCGAAGATTTCGAGACGGATCGCTTTGCCCTTCGTCGCGGTAAAGACGAAGTGGTCGAGCTCGCGTTTCGTCCCGATGCGGCCGTTCGCGCCGCCCGGCACCTGCATTCGTGTCGCCTGTTTCGGCAGGTCGTTCGGCTCCGCCTCTTCGACCAGCGGAAGATTCGTGACGACGACGGGAACCGGGTTCGTCTCGGTGCCGTTGAACTTGAGCGGTGCGGTGTGAACACCCAAGGTGTTCGGTGCGGTGACGGTCCACTCCTTGCTCGCGAACGCGGCACTGCCGACCGGTTGCGCCTTTGCGGTCTTGCCGAAGTTCACCGCGAGCGGGAACGAGTACACCGCACGCGGCGTGTCGGTGATCGCAAGCGCGTAGACCCAACGCGGATCGCCGTCGTACTTCGCGTCGCGGACCGCGACGCGGTACTCCGCGTCCTTCGGCACGGTGAACGTCAGAACGGGGTCGGCGAAGTAGCCGTCGTCGGCCGCGGCGAGTTCGCGCCCGTCCGTGTCGAAGATCGCGATGAGCGGGTCCGCGTGCTTCTGGAGATCGTGAATCTTGTCCTGGATGCGGGCACAGATCACTTCGAGCGTGAGCGTCTGTCCGGCCTTCGCGGTGAACGTGTAGTAATCGACCGCTTCGACCAGCCTGATGCGCCCGCACACAACAGAGGGGATCGTGATCGGCATCGGCTTCGCCATCGTGGATGGCACCGCCTGTTCGGGAATCACGGGTGCGTCAACGATGAGGAGTTGCCCAAGCGACGAGATGCCGAGTGACGAGGCGATGCGGAACTCGCGCACGCCGGTAGCCGCGTCGGGCGCGACCGTGATCTTGAGCTTGCACGACAGCACGAGAGCCGCGGGCGCCTTCGGGTCGGCGGCCTTCGGCGGCTCTTTGCCCGGAATCACTTCGGCCGTGACGCCGCTGCCTTCGAGCAGCACCTTGTACGCGCCCGCGAGCGAACTGGTGCGGCACTCGACGGTCACCTCCGACACGGTGCCGCGCTGCACCGCGACCGGAGTAACGTGCGTGACCATCGGGAAGGAGGTTTGCGCTTCGGCGACTTGAGTGAACGCGGTAACGCACAGGAGGGCCGTGACGGCGCGCATGGGTAGGCTCCTAAAAGAACCTACCCCCCAACCCCCTTCCCTTCAGGGAGGGGGTTGGGGGGGTAGGTCCTTCTTTATCTCACTTCGCTTCTTCGTACTTGCTCAGTTCGAGCTTCACGACCTCGTTGGTCTGGAGGATGAACTCCTCCTTCACAATGCCGCGATCCTTGGCGAACCAGAGGCGTACGGTGGTCTTGGCCCCGGCGATGTCCATGTCCTTGCCCTCGATGAACACCGTCTCGAAGTCGCCGGCCGGGGTCTTGATCTTCTCCTTGTCGTTCACCACCGTCATCTTGCCCGTAATCGTTTGCGTGCCGACCTTGCTCTTGATCTCCCAGGCCACATCCTTCTTGATGGGCAGCGGCAGCACCTTCACGGGCGGGTCGAGTTTGTCGTCCTTCACCCTCGTGCGGTACACACCGTCGGCCTTGATGACGTACCACTCGGTCGTCTTCGGGTCGTTGTTCACTTTCGTATCGACCTGGAACTGTTCCTCGCCGGCGATCTTCTCGGACTTCACGACCTCGACCTTCACTTCGTTATCGCCGACCTTGTAGGTCCACTTCGTGCCCTTCTTGAGCGGGAAGTACCCTTCGGCCTGTGGCGCGTCCTTGGGTTGCGCGAGCAGCGCACCCCCGAAGAAGATCGCCGTCGCACCCAACACCGAACGGATCGCGCGCAACATCCGCAGGACTCCTGATTTGTTACCGGAAGCAAGGAACATCGGGCTAGTATAGCGGCTCTCACTCTACCCGGTTAGCCGGCGAGCGAACACCTACTTCCACACTGGTTCGGCCAGCTTTTGCCCCTGAGTCGCCTTCCCAACCTGACCTGCGTCCTTGAGCGGGGCGAGCAGATTCACGTCCGTGACCGGCTTCCCGGTTGCCTTCCACGCGCCTTTTGCGAACAGCGAGTCCGCCCCCGCGAAGTACCCTTCTGGCGTGAGTGACAGCCAACCATCCTCCGCGCCACTCCACAGCGTTGCCAGAAGGCGAGCGTCGGGCGCGTCCCACACCTTCACCACGCCGTCGGCGCCGCCGCTGGCGATGCGCTTCGCGTCCGCGTCCACCGCAACCGCGAACACCACAGACCCGCTTTGCATCGACTTCAGTTGCGCCGCGGACTTCGGGTCGATCGTGCGAATGCTGCCGTCGCCGCCCGCCGTGACAACCAGAGTGCCCTTCGGGTCGATCGCGATCTCGTGGTTCGCGGTGCTTGGCCCGCCGGCGCGGCGTGCGCGTTCGCCCGTCTTCGGGTCGTACCAGCTCACGAGCGGGTCGAGGCCCGCGGCCATCACCTGACCGCTCGTCGGGTGGACCGCGACCGCCAGCACTTCCTGGTCGGTGCCGCTGAGCGTGAAGAGGCCTTTGCCGGTTGCGACGTCGATGATGCGCCCGGTGCGGTCCTTGCTCGCGGTGACGTACCACGAACCGTCTGGCCCGAACGCGACCGCGTACACGAAGTCCGAATGCCCGGTGTAGGCGTGAATTAGCTTTGCGTCTTTCACATCCCAGAGGCGCACTGTCTTGTCGAAACTCGCCGAGACGAGTTTGGAGCCGTCCTTGTTGAACGACACGCTGGAGACGGTATCGAGGTGACCGCCGAGCGCGTGAAGAAGCTTCCATTCGGTCGTGTCGAAGAGACGCAAGTCGCCGCGCGCCGACGGTTGCCCGCCCGCGACCGCGAACAGCTTTCCGTTGGGCGAGAACTTCAGATCGTTCACCGCGCCGAGGATGTTGGTGAGCACCTTGACCGGTTTCGCGGTCGCCAAATCCCAGACTGTGACGCGTCCATAAACGCCGCTTGCGAGCAACTTCCCATCGGGGCTGAACGCAACCGCCGCGACCGGCGGCAGTGGGCCGACTTTGAGCGTCAGTTCGAGCGCGCCGGGCAGCGCCGCGGTTTTGGGGAGCGTGGCCTTCGTGCTGAAGATCACGTCGAGTTTGCGCACCGGGCGCACCGGGCCGACCGCCGCCGTTCCGGTATCATCCACTGGCTTGACGCCGTCCGGCGCACCGGCCGCGACCCACCTGCGGATGATCGCGATCTCGTCAGGTGAAAGCGGATCCGCGTCGAGCGGCATCGCACGCTTTTTGTCCTTCGACGTGAGCAGCGTCACGAGTGACGACTCGTCCGGCTTGCTCGCGACGAGAACGGTGACCTTGCCGTTCTTTCCGCCCTTCGTGATGTTCTCCGGCTTGTCGAGCGCCAGCCCCGCGCTCAGGTCCGGTTCGGCGAGCCGACGCTCACTGTGACACACGACGCAATGTTTGCGGAGGATGGGTCGCACGTCCTGCCAGTACGTCGGGTCCGCGGCGTAGGATTCACCGCGGAGAACGCAGAACACGCAGAGAGCGAATGTGAGTCGCGTCATGAAGATAAGTGTACCAACAGGCGAGAAGAGAACAGAGAAGGAGTTCCGCAGTTTTGTACGCATCCTTCACCGCGGTTCGCAACTCCTTTCCAAACCGAGTGGCCCACCACGTCTGATACAGACGTTTCGCACAACCCGCACTCAGGTTCCGTTCCAACAACCTGCCCCCGACTCCGGTCACGCCGCGCCCCGCCGCGTGACCGCTACTTCACGTCCGACGTGCCGACAGTCTTGCCGTTCTCGATGAACACGACTTTCTTCGCCTTGTCCTTCGCCACGCTCACGACCAGCGGGCTGGCGAAGGTCGCGGTGCCTGCGGGACCGGCCGTGGCCTTGTACTGAACGTACACGGTGCCGTCCTTGTCAAGCGTCACTGCTTCGACCGTATAGGTGGTGATTGCAGGGCCGCGTTTCACGACAACCGCAACGAACTGCTTACCGAACGCATCGGCCGCGAGCAGCACGGTCTTCTTCCCACCCATCAACGGGGGCCGCGCCGCGAACACCTTGTCGAACCCATCTTTGGCGGTCAGCGCGATGTACGTCGCGTCGCCTTTGAACCCGGAGTTGTTCTTCTCGAAGTACGCATCGTAAACAGTGTACGCGGCCTTCTCGCCCTTCGCCTCGTCCGCGCCGCGGGTGGAACTGGCGAGCGCAAGGGTGAAGACGACCAGCAGTGTAAAACGCATGATAAAACACCTCGGGTAGGACTGAAGATGAAGAGTGTACCACAAAGGCACAAAGCCATCCCAACAACGCAAAGAAAACAGCAAACAGGGTTGAAGAAGATCAGAGGACACCAAGAGAACAAATGACCAGACGCCGGAGCTTCGTGTTCGGTCTTCTGCAGGAGTTACGCGGTGGGGGGATGGGGTGTGGTGCTGAGCGAAGAAGAGGAGCATAAAGCCGCTCGCGGCTTCGCACATCGCTACGGTGGGCGCGTGCGAAGCCGCGAGCGGCTTCTGTCTTGTGCCCCCGCCCTGTAGGGCGGGGTTGAGTTCTTCATTTCACTTGTTGCCGGCGCGAACTGAACTCGTCGAACGGATAACTCACAGGCGAGTCTTTCCCCTTCAACAGCTTGTACGCCTTCATCTTCTTGTAGAGCGTGACTCGGCTCACGCCGAGCATCTGCGCGGCCCGCGTCCGGCTCTGGTTCGACTTCTCCAGCGCACGCAGGATGTTCGCGCGCTCGGTCGCCTCGCGGGAATGTTTCAGAGTGCCGTCGAAGCCGTTGGATATCGGCAGCGTAGCTGCGGGCGCATCGGCGCGGGACACCACCTGCGGTGATAGGTGGTGCAGTTTCAACACGTTGCCAGCGCTCGTGAGTACTGCTCGTTGAACGACGTTCTCCAGTTGGCGAATGTTGCCCGGCCACGGGAACGCTTCGAGCACGCGGAGCGCCTCTGGGCACACGCCGAACAAGCGCTTGCCGTACTTCGTGCCGTACTTCGCGACCATTCCGCGAACGAGCGGCCCGATGTCTTCCGGGCGGTGGCGCAACGACGGCATTTGGAAGCTGATCACGTGCAGCCGGTAGTAGAGGTCGCGTCGGAACGTACCCCGCTCGACCGCGTCCGCGAGGTTCCAGTTCGTCGCGGCCACAATGCGCACCTTGCACACCTGCGTCTCGTTGCTGCCCACCGGCTCGAACTCGCCAGTCTCGATCACTCGAAGTAGGTTCGCTTGGTGCTCCAATCCGAGTGTGTCAATCTCCTCGAGGAGAATCGTGCCTTCACCGGCCGCGGCGAACTTGCCGACCTTCACGGCATCGGCACTCGTGAACGCGCCGTTCGCGTGCCCGAAGAACTCGCTTGCGATCAGGTTGCCCGAAAGCGTGCCGCATGACACCACGAGGAACCGGTTCGCACGCCGCACGGAACAGTCGTGAACCAGTTTCGCGAGGAACGTCTTGCCAGTGCCCGCCTCGCCCTCGATCAGCACGGTCACGTCGTGGGCCACGGCGATACACAGTTGCTCGACCATCGCGGTCAGCGAGGGCGTGTGGTTGATGAGCCGACGACGAATCGTTTCGGCAACGGTCTCGGTTGTGGGGTCAGCGAACGGCGTGCCCGGTGCGAGCGCGCGGTGTGCCCACGCGGTGAGTTCACGCGGGTGGTGCGGCCACACGAACCGGTCGGCGATGTACGGGTTCAGCGAGTCGAGTTTGCCACTCGCGCGAACCGCGTCGGTTTCGAGTACCGACAGCCCGACTGGTAGGTGTTGAACCTTCGTCTCGCGCACAACGGTTTCGATGGCTTGCACGTCCGACAGGTCCGAGGCGATCAGCAGGAGGTCGCCATCGGTTTCGGGCGTTAGCAAGTTCGGCACATCCTCGTACCGCACGACTGGCGCGGCAACTTGAATGGCTCGCTGAAGGTGCCCTTGCACCACGGCGGCGAGGCGCAGATCCTGGGCAACGATGACGAGCCGACGATAAGGAACCATGTGACGCAATCCTCCGGGATGCGCTCGCGGACGGCAGCGCGCCGGACCGCATGGTCGCTCCAAACCGGCTCTCACCGCACAATCAATGTCTCAAACTGATGCGGAAAGGTATCGGTCGCGATTCCACACTAAAGCAAAGTTTACAAACTTGGTCGAGGCAACTGCCTCGGTCGAAGATGCCGGAAAAACCGGCTGGTCCAGTCCGGCCGTTCTGGTGTGACACGAATGTCGAGACGGGAACGGGCCGATTTCGCGCGTTAGCGTGGAAGAAGACGGGGAGATGGGGAGAAAAGACAAAGCACTACGCCTCTATGTCTTCTCCCCTTCCCCCTTATCGCCCTGCTTGGCGGAAGGGTGAACAACCAGTTCCGCAACAGCAGCAGTGGCGGGAAAAACAACGGGATTGGGATCGTGACACCGCTTCTGCCTTACCGAACCGTTCCGAGTTCCAGAGTTCCAGGTTCCAGGTTGAAAACAGCCAGTAGCCCGGCTCATGTCCTAAACTTGGAACTGTTGGAACTTGGAACTTGGAACCTGTTCTCATGAAGTGCCTCATCACGGGCGGGGCCGGATTTATCGGCTCGCACCTCGCGGAAGCACTGACCGCCGCGGGGCGCACGGTGCGTGTTCTCGACAACCTTTCCACCGGCCTACCCGGTAACCTGGCGCATATCTCGCCCGCACCGGAACTCGTTCACGGGTGCGTCACCGACCCTGACGCGGTCGCGCACGCCGTGAGCGGTTGTGAAGTTGTGTTCCACCTCGCGGCGCTCGCGTCGGTCGCGAAGAGCATCGAAGACCCGCTCGCGTCGCACGCGGCCTGCGCCACCGGCGCGCTGACCGTGTTCGACGCGGCCCGCAGGGCGGGCGCGCGGCGAATCGTGTACGCGGGGAGCGCGAGCGCCTACGGGAATGCTTCCGATGAAGCCGGACAGGACGAGAACACGCCGCTGATGGCGCTGTCCCCATACGCGGCGGCGAAACTCGCGGGCGAGTTCTACGCGGAGGCGTTCGCGCACTGTTACGGTCTCGAAACGGTGCGACTCCGGTTCTTCAACGTGTTCGGGCCGCGCCAGCGCGCGGACAGCCCGTACTCCGGCGTCATCGCCATCTTCGCGGCGCTGCTCGCGAGCGGTCGCACCCCGACCATTCACGGCGACGGGCTTCAGTCACGTGATTTCGTGTACGTCTCGGATGTGGCGAACGCGTTGATTCTCGCGGGCGAGGCGCCCGGCGTCAGCGGTCGCGTTTACAACGTCGGCACCGGCGGCAGCGTGAACCTGTTGGAGTTGATCACGGAGTTGAACGCGATCCTGGGCACGCACGCGATTCCGGCGCACGGACTGGCACGAGCCGGTGACGTGCGGTACTCGCGAGCGAAAATCGACCGTATCAAAACCGATCTGGGCTACGCGCCTGGGGTGCCATTCGCCGAAGGGCTTCGGCGCACGCTGGAGTGGTTCTCGCGGGATCGGATCAAGGGACATCTTGGAAGCCAGGCGCCGAAGGGGTAGAAACACAACGCCTTTATCCCCTCTTCCAGGTGCCACCATGTCACGCCTGCTCGCTCTCGCCGCTCTCGTGCTGTGTACCGCGCCATCGGTCGGTGTGGAGAAATCAGGAGGGGGCTTGGCGGAACCCGCGGGGGGTTCACCCACCAAGATGAACGTCCTGTTCATCGTGTCCGACGACCTCACCAACAACACGCTCGGCTGCTACGGCAGTAAGGTCACGAAGTCGCCCAACATCGATAAGCTCGCCGCGAAGGGTGTGCGATTCGATCGTGCGTACTGCCAGTTCCCGCTGTGCAACCCGTCGCGGGCGAGCTTCCTCACCGGACTCCGCCCGGACCACACGAAGGTGTACGAGAACGCGACCCAGTTCCGCAAGAACATCCCCGACGCGCAGAGCATCGGGCAGACGTTCCAGAAGGGCGGCTACAACGTCACACGCGTCGGGAAACTTTACCACTACGGCGTGCCCGCGCAGATCGGCACCGATGGGCTTGACGACAAACCATCGTGGCAGAAGACGATCAACCCGCGCGGCCGCGACAAGGACGACGAAGACAAAGACCTCATCTTCACCTTGAACCCGAACGGAAAGGGTTCGGCCCGGTTCGGCGGCACGCTCAGTTGGCTCGCGTCGGGTGGAACCGACGAAGAAATGACCGACGGCCAGATCGCGGACGCGGTCATCAAGCAGATGGAGGCGAACAAGGACAAACCGTTCTTCCTCGCGTGCGGCTTCTTCCGCCCGCACACGCCCTACGTCGCGCCGAAGAAGTATTTCGACATGTACCCGGCGGACAAGATCGAACTCCCGAAAGTGCCGGACAAGCACCGCGAAGCCGGTCCCGCACCCGCGTTCGGCAGCGCGAAGCCGGAGCAAGAGAAACTGACCGACGACCTTCGCCGCAAAGCGCTGCAAGCGTACTACGCATCGACCACGTTCATGGACGCACAGGTTGGCAAAGTCATCGACGCGCTCGAAAAGTTGAAACTCGCGGACAAGACGATCGTGGTGTTCATCAGCGACCACGGCTACCACCTCGGCGAACACGGGCTGTGGCAGAAGATGAGTGTGTTCGAGAACTCGGCTCGCGTGCCGTTCGTGGTCTACGACCCGCGAGCGAAGGGGAATGGAAAGGCGTGTGGTCGCACGGTGGAACTGATCGACCTGCACCCGACGCTCGCGGACCTCGCGGGTCTGCCCGTTCCCGATGGCAAAGACCCGAAGGTTCCCGCGCTCGACGGCAAGAGCGTGAAGGTGCTGCTCGACGATCCTTCGGCAAAGTGGGAGAAACCCGCGATCACGCAGGTGAGTCGCGGCACGCCGACCGCGACCGGCGAAGTGGTCGGTAAGAACCCGTGGTTTCTGGGCTACTCGGTGCGGAACGAGCGCTACCGCTACACCGAGTGGGACGGCGGCAAGAAGGGCGTGCAGCTCTACGACTACGACACCGACCCCGGTGAACTGAAGAACCTCGCCGAGGACGCGAAGTACGCCGACGTGGTCAAGCAGATGAAGGCGATGTTGAAGTAGTTTTTACCAGCCCGCAGCGCAAGCAAGGGTTTTGGTTTCAAAGCCCCTTGCGTGCGCTGCGGGCTGGTAATCATTCACGAGATTCCCCATGCTCCGCTACCTCTCCGTACTCGCGTTCACACTCGTAACGCTCGCCTTCGGCTCGCGGCTAACGGCTGCCCCGCCGAACGTTGTGCTCATCGTGGGCGACGATCAGGCGTGGACCGACTACGGGTTCATGGGCCACGAACACATCAAGACCCCGCACCTCGACAAGCTCGCGCGCGAATCGCTCGTCTTCAAACACGGGTACGTGCCGACCAGCCTGTGTCGCGCGAGCCTCGCGACGATGATCACCGGACTCTACCCGCACCAACACCTCATGACCTCCAACGACCCGCCCATCCCAAAGGGGCTGACCGGCGCGCAGGCGAACAAGGACGCGGGGTTCCTGAAACAGCGCCAAGACATGATCGCGCTGTTCGAGAAGTCACCGTCGCTGCCGAAGATGCTGGAGAAGGAAGGGTACGTGAGCTTCCAGGCCGGGAAATGGTGGGAAGGCAACGCGTGCCGCTGTGGAGGCTTCACCGAGGGCATGACGCATGGCGATCCCGCGAAGGGCGGGCGCCATGGCGACGAGGGCCTCAAGATCGGGCGCCAGGGACTGCAACCGGTGTTCGACTTCCTCGACAAGGCGAAGAAAGACAAGAAGCCGTTCTTTGTGTGGTACGCGCCGATGATGCCGCACTCGCCACACAACCCGCCGGATCGCCTGTTGAACAAGTACAAGGACAAAACGAAGTCCGAGTTCGTCGCGAAGTACTGGGCCATGTGCGAGTGGTTCGACGAAACCGTGGGCGACCTGCTCGCGCAGCTCGACAAGAACGGGCAGGCCGAGAACACCATTGTCGTCTACCTGCACGACAACGGCTGGATTCAGGACGAGAAGTCCGGTGCGTTCGCACCCAAGTCGAAGCGATCGCCGTACGACGGCGGGTTGCGCACGCCGATCCTCGTGAAGTGGCCCGGTCACCTGAAGGCGGGCGCATCGGATCGGCTCGCGAGTTCGGTCGATCTGGTGCCCACTGTGCTGAAAGCGGTTGGCGCGAAGCCCGCGAAGGACATGCCCGGTATCGACCTGCTCGACGCGCACTGGCTCGCGAGCCGCGACACAGTATTCGGCGCGATCTTCGAGCACAACGCGATCGACATCACGAAGCCCTCCGCGAACGTGCAATACCGCTGGGTGATCGACGGAACCTGGAAGCTGATCGTTCCACACGAAACGAAGGTGAAGGGCAGCAAGTTGGAGTTGTTTGACCTGTCGAAAGACGCGACCGAGAAGGACAACCTCGCCGAGAAGAACCCGGAGAAAGTGAAGGAGTTGACCAAGAAGGTGGATGCGTGGTGGAAGCCGTAGTGAAGGCAGAGATTGGTTGGAGTGTTTAGCCGCGACCCGTAGTCCGCGGAGGGGAGCGCGATGCGTAACTGGCGCACTCCCCTCCGCGGACTCCGGGTCGCGGCTAAACGAAAGCTATCCCTGCCTCCGCTTCGCTCCTCGTATCGCTTCGGCCGTGAGCGGGTCGTCGGGCCAACTGTGCCTCGGATAGCGCGCGCGCAGTTCCTTCCGTACCAGTGGGTAGCCGTTCTTCCAGAAGCTAGCGAGGTCATCTGTTACTTGTTGCGGGCGGTAGTTCGGCGCGAGCAGGTGAAGTAGCACCTTCCGTCGCCCGCGCGCGATCAGGGGCGTTTCCGTGAGGCCGAACATTTCCTGAATGCGCGCCGCGAGCACCGGCGGGCGGCCCTCCGCGTACTCGATCTGGATGTGACTGCCGCTCGGCACCTCGATTCGCTCCGGCGCTTCAGCCTCGACGGTCTGAAGTTGCTGGTATGTGAGTTGGCCCTTGAGGAAGTCGAGCCACGGGCCGTTGCGCACGTCGCTCAGCGATCGCCGGTTGCGGCACAGCCACTGGAGCGCCTCGCGAAGATCGGCCGCTTCGAATGCGGGCAGTTCTAACTCCGGTATCCACGCACGGAGGCAGCGTACCCGCGTGCGGAACTGCCCCGCGTGCGAGTCCGACGTCGGAAGCACCTTCTCGAACCGCTCGGCGGCGGCACTCGCGAGAACGCTCGCGGCTTCGTTTTCGTCCGCGATGTGCGCGTTAACTTCGTCCAACACGAGGTCGTCGAACCGCGCCAATTTACGGGCCGCGAGCCGCTCAGCCTTCTCGTCGAAGATGACTTCGATGCGGGTGGAGATGCGCTCAGGTGGGAGCCATTCGCGTTCGACGCCGGACGCGAGCCGCACGTACGAGTCCGCGCCGCCTGCGTCCACATCGACGCACACGAACAACTCCTGCTCGCTCACGCCGCTCATCGGGGCGAGTCGAATCCCGCGCCCGCCGACCGTGACGGCTTTCGCGCTGCCCGGCTCGCGCCGCCGCGCAAGCCGGTCCGGGTACGCGGCGAAGATGCAGCGGAGAATGGCTTCGTCAGAACCTCCCCCCCCCTGAAGGGAGGGGGGGGGAGATTGTATTAGCCGCGTCAACTGGTCGCGCACCTCCAGCACCGCGTTAGCGCTCCCGCGATGCAGCCGCCCCAGCGGGCCGTCCGTTCGCCCTGAGCGATCGAACGCTTCGATCGCCTCGACGCGATCGAGGACGTCCGACACCGTGGGCGGGGCTGTGCGAACCGGCGGGCCACTGTCGAACTCTCGCAGAAAAGGGTCGCGTTCCGAGAGCAACGCCGCAACGAGCGCGGCGCGGTGCGCACAACCGAGTCGCTGACCTTCGAGCAAGAGACGGCCGAGTCGCGGGTGAACCGGCAGCGCGCCTGCGGCTTCGCCCAGTGGCGTGAGCGAGGCGTTCGCGAGCAGCCCGAGTTGCTGCAATAGTTGAAGCGATTGCTGAACGGCTTCTTCGGTTGGCGCGTCGAGCCACGGGAACTTCCGCACGTCCGGTTCACCAAGCGCCGCGAGTTGAAGCACCGCCGAGCACAGATCGACACGCCGGATTTCGGGAACCGTTTGCTCCGGGCGTCCGCGATGGCTCGGTTCGTCCCACAGCCTGACGCACACGCCCGGTGCAGTGCGTCCGGCACGCCCGCTTCGCTGATCCGCGGACGCACGAGAGATCGGTACGAGCCGCAACCGATCCATGCCGACCGACGGCTCGAATTCCATTTGCCGCGCGAGACCGGAATCGACCACTGCGGTCACGCCATCCACCGTCACCGATGTTTCAGCGACGTTGGTGGCGAGCACCACCTTCCGCTGGTCGAGCTTCTGTAACGCGCGGTCCTGCTGTTCGGGCGGAAGGTCGCCGTGTAGCGGCATCACAAGAATATCTCGCTCACGCGCGAAGGCTTCGAGTTCGGCGGCGGCTTGGCGAATCTCGCGCAGTCCGGGAAGGAACGCGAGGGCATCGCCGTCGCGCGCGTTCATCACATCGCGAACAGCGTCCGCAACAGCGAGTGACACCGGGGTGTCACTGCGCCGCGAGCGATACGTGATCTCAACCGGGAATGCGCGCCCGGCGCTGTCCACGACCGGGCAGCCACCAAAGTACGCGGACACCGCAGCCGGATTGACGGTCGCGGACATCACGACGCACTTCAGTTCCGGTCGCACGCTTTCGCGGATCAACCGCACCATGCCGAGCGCGAGGTCGGCTTCGAGGCCACGCTCGTGGAACTCGTCGAACACCACGCACGCGACACCTTCAAGGAACGGGTCGTCGTGCAACCGGCGGAGCAGCACGCCGGGCGTCACCACCAACACACGCGTGCGTGGGCTTGCCTTCTTGTCGAATCGCACTTGGTAGCCGAACACGTCCCCGAGCGGAGTGCCGTGTTCGATCGCCATTCGCCGCGCTGCGGCGCGCGCGGCCACGCGCCGCGGTTCGAGCATGAGGACGAGGCAGTTTCCCGCGAGGCCGCTTTCGACGACCGCGGGCGGTACGCGAGTGGTCTTGCCTGCACCCGTGGGTGCGCGCAGCACGACGGCACCGCTCACGCGGAGCGCGGTGAGTAGTTGGGGAAGGGTATCGTCGATGGGCAGGTATTCGCGTGGCATGCCCTTAGTTTAGCGTTCGCCACGCGGGGGCGCGGCGCGTACATTTTGCAGCACCGCATTCCTCGCAGGAGTCTGCCGGTGAACCCACGCTGGTTGCTCGTCGCCGTCGCGCTGTTGATCGTCGCGCCGGCGTTCGCACAGGACAAGAAGGAACTGCGGTGGGGCACCGACCCGACCGGCGGCGCGCCCTACGTCTACAAGGACGGTGACAAGTTCATCGGATTCGAGGTGGAACTCGCGGAGTACCTCGCGAAGGAACTCAGCCGCACCAGCAAGATGGTGACCGGCGACTGGGACAAACTCCCCGAGTTGCTCGGCAAACCGGCGAACGACGACGGCATCGATATCGTCCTCAACGGCTACGAGTACCGCGAAGACCTGGAGAAGAAGTACCCGTCCACGGTTCCGTACTACGTCTACAAAATCGGTCTTGTGATCCACAAGGACAATGTGGACGCGATCCAGGGCTGGACCGATCTGAACCGCGAACGCGAAGAGAGCGGCAAGAAGCGGAAGACGAAGGTCGGCGTACTCGGCGGGTCAGTGGCTCACGAGTACATGAAAGGTGAGGATTTCGGCGAAAAGATCGAACTGGCGATCAACCCGGACGTCGCCACGGTGGTCGGCTTGGTCGAACAGAAGCGTCTCGACGCGACCGTGCAGGACACGCCCGCGGCGCTCTACTATGTGAAGCATGGCAAGGATCTGAAACTCGCCGACGAGCCTCGCCAAGCGGGGTTCTATGTCATCCTCACGCGTCCGACTGATAAGGAACTGCGAGAGCAACTCAACGCCGCCATCAAGAAGGGCATCAAGGACGGAACGATCAAGAAGATTTACGAGAAGTATGGGTTGTGGAACGAGGACCAGGAACGACTTCTGTACTGGACTGAACAGAAGTGGCCGCCGGCCGAAGTCCGGCAAGAAGAAGAGGAGCAGGCCACCAGGAAAGCCAATTGGGGTCCGATGCTGATTGAGTTACTCAAGGCTGCGGGCATGACAGTGTTCCTCGCGGTCGCGTCCTTTCCCATCGCGATGCTCATTGGCATGTTGGTCGCGCTCGGGCGCGTGTACGGCCCGTGGCTTGTGCGGTTCCTGCTCGGGTTGTACGTCGAGTTCCTCCGCGGCACGCCGCTGTTGCTGCAACTCTATTTCGTGTTCTACCTGCTGCCACCACTGACACAGCAAGCTTTCGGTATCGCGTTGAGTCTCAGT
>SXID01000129.1 GCA_005772955.1 Planctomycetia bacterium | reverse complement strand
GTCCTGGTCCTGGTCCTGGTCCTGGTCCCGGTCCTGACCCGACGCCTGGTCCTGACCCGACGCCTGGTCCTGGTCCTGGTCCTGGCCCCGGCCCTGACCCGACGCCTGGTCCTGGTCCTGGCCCAGGCCCTGGTCCCGGTCCTGGCCCTGGCCCTGGTCCCGGTCCTGACCCGATGCCCGGTCCGGGACCGCAACCCGGTCCCGGCGACCCGCCCGCGGGTAACGGTGACGGGAACCTGAAGCTCAAGATCGAGGGCTTCTACACGGCGGCGTTTGATTCGGAGAAGAAGGAAGTCTACACCATCGACGCGCGTCAGCTTGACCCGCGAACGGTGAAAGGCTCGCTCCGGCGATACTCGTACCCCGATTTCAAGACCCTGAACCGGTTCAAACTGCCGCAACTCGGCGTCCGCGCCACTCTCGACGCGAAGGCCGGTCTCCTGTACGTCGCGACCGTGACCAACCCCATCGCGGCACAGCTCGACCAGCGCGACAACGCCTCGGCCAGCGGCGACATCGCCATCTACGACCTGAAGCCTATCCGCGATGGCAAGACCGCTGACGGTAAGGTGCTCGACGACGGGAGTGAACTCAAACCCGTTCTCATCAGCGTGAAGCAGATGATCCACGCAATCGAGTTGTCGGCCGACGGAAAGATGCTCTACGTCCTGATCACTGGGAGTGCGCTCCCGAAGAAGTCCTACGTCGTGGTGATCGACACCGAGTTGCGCAAGGAGACTTCGCGGAAGGTGTTGCCGGAACTCGCGAAGGACATGGCGAAGGCCAGCGACGGCAAGAACCTTCTGATCATCGAGGAATTCGCCAAGACCAAGACGGCCAGCGTGCTGACGTTCGACACGGCGGCGATGGCCGCGATCAACCCGGTCTCGTTCTCGGGGGCCGTGGTCGATGTCGCCCCGCTGATCGGTGGTGGCGCGATGGTCTCGGTTCTCCCGCCGGCCCCCCCTGCCGGTGGCGTGGGCGGTCCTCCGATGCAGCCAGGTGGCCCCGGTGCCCCGGTCCATCAGTTCAACTTCAAGATGTTCCTCCTCAAGGGCAGCACGGAGATGGACCTCGGTGTCGGCAACCGGTCCGCGAACAACGGCTACCTTGAGTACGACCCCGACAATAAGCGGCTGTTCGTGTCGTCGTACCGCGGCCAGGGGTTGGATGTGTACGAGGTGGCCGATGCGACCGCCGCGAACGGGCTGAAACTGAAATCGTCCATCCGCACGGCCAAGGGCGAGTTTGTTGGCGGACACTTCTTCTCTGTCCCGGACGGGAAGACGCTGATGTTCCACAACGGCGTGGTGATCGACACCAACAACGTGATTGGCAGTGGCGGTGGTGTCATTCCTCCGGGTGGCGGTGGTGTCATTCCTCCGGGTGGCGGTGGTGTCATTCCTCCGGGTGGCGGTGGTGTCATTCCTCCGGGTGGTGGTGTCGTTCCTCCGGGTGGGGGCGGTGTCGTTCCTGGGGGCGTGAACCCAGGCATGGGTGGCGTGATTCCGCCTCCTCCTCCGCCGAAGAAGGGCAAGCCCACCAACCCCGCTCCGGTCGGCCCGGGGGGTGCGGCGACCACTCCCTCGCGTCCCGACGCGACGTGACACGCCGAGTTCCGTGAACACGCCCGCCCCGCAGGTCACCTGCGGGGCGGTTCTATTTTGGGTGTTCGTGGTGCGTCACGTTGCGTCGGGCTTGTCCTCGCGGAACCGGTAGCCGATGCTCCGCACGGTTTCGATCAGGTCGCCAGCACCACCGGCCTTGGTGAGTTTCTGACGCAGCGTCTTGATGTGAACGTCGATCGTGCGCTCGAGGACGATGGAGTTGTCGCCGATGGCGGCTTCCATCAGTTGCTTGCGGCTGAACGCCCGCCCCGGCTGCCTGACGAGGCACTCCAACAGTCGGAATTCGGTGGGCGTGAGGTCGAGCGCCTCGTCTCCGAAGGTCACGCGGTGCCGGACGCGGTCGATCTTCACGCTGCGATAGTCGGTCACGTCGCCCGGTTCGCCCTGCCCCTGTGCCCGCCGCAACAGTGCCTTCACCTTGTGGAGCAAAATCTTGTTGCTGAACGGCTTGCCCACATAGTCGTCGGCGCCGAGCGAGTACCCGACAACCTGATCGGTCTCCTCGGTCTTGGCGGTGATCATGATGATGGGGATGTCGCGGGTGCGCTCGCCGACCCTTAACTCGCGACACACGTCCAAGCCGTTCATGCCGGGCAGGTTGAGGTCAAGCAGCACAATGTCCGGCAACGCGGTCTGGGCCTTGCGCAACCCCTCCAGTCCGTCGCCGGAAACCGTGACTTCAAACCCTTCCTTGTTGAAGTACCATGTGAGCGATTGAGTCAATCCGCGTTCGTCCTCGATGATCAGGATCCGCGGCTGCGACATCGGTGCTCCCTCGTGCGTGAAGGCGGTTCCGGGCGGGGAAGTGCAGGAGTCGCGCGCACGATGTCTGGTTCCGTGAGGGATCGAGCGTGACGACTTCCATTATCAGTCTACCCTGTAAACGGACAACAAGTGCGGTGGTGTTGTAGTCGCGGTGTGTGAAGATTGAGTAAAGGGCGAATGAAGTGTTGCGGAGACGTGGCGATTCGTTCGGCACAAAAGGAACGCCCGCCTGGACCATCCGGGCGGGCACGACCGGTCGCGGAAACCGTGCGATCGGTGTCTTCGTGGTTTGCGTCAGTCGTTAACGACCACCTCGCCGCCACTGCGCGTGGACAGCCCGACCAGCGTGGCGAGCGGCGCACTCTCCTTTAGGAACCGGACACTGCCGTCGGCGAAAACCACGTTCGCGCCGCCATCGTGGAAGCTGTAGAACAGGAAGCCCCACGCGTTCGAGCTGTTGATCTTCATGGGCAGGCTCGCGAGCGGTGCGGCAGTGCTGGTACACCAGTCGATCCGTTGACCGATGTCGTAGGGGTTGTCGTCGGTGGCCCACGCGCCGCCGCGGGCGCGGGCGCAGTTCGGCAGGGTCTTGTCCGTTTGCGCCGCGGTGCGGGTACGCCCGCGATAGATGTCCTCGCGGCCGGCGTTCTCGGCGAAGAGAATCGTGTTCGAGGTACCGTCGGTGATAGCCGTGATTGCGGTCGGTCCCTCGACACGCAGCACGCCGCGCAGGTCGCCGGCGGGCGTGAAGCCCAGGTCGCCGGCGATTGCGGGGTTCACCCCTTCGACCGCAAAGTAGTCGGTGCAGGCACCGATCTTGTTCTGCTCCGGCGGCGTCTCGATCTTGTGCTGGAGCCGCGGTTGGACCGGCGTGGACGGGCAGTTGAACACCTTGAGTTGGGTCTGCACCGTGGTGCCGTTCGGGATGGTCACGCCGACGTTCGGCGCCACCTGGCCGATGGTCCGCCACCAGTTTTCGTTCAGGTTGTAGTTCGCGCCGGCCACCGTGTTTCCCTGCTCCAGGTTCGGGAGCAGGTCGGGCGCCCAACTGCGCTTCGGCGTGGTCGTCCGCTTCGAGGTGGGGAACGCGCCGTTGGCGCTCTCGTAGTTGTGGGCAGCGAACCCGAGTTGCTTGAGGTTGTTCTGGCAACTCATCCGCGCCGCGGCGACCCGCACCTGCTGGACGGCCGGCAACAACAACCCAATCAGAATGGCGATGATCGCGATCACAACAAGCAGTTCGATCAGAGTGAACGCGCGACGGTTGCGCACGATGGTGTTCTCGTGAGTGTTCGGGATGCGGTGTTCGCCATTGCAACCGCGATGCCGTGAGCGGAAACAGCGGTTTCGCGGCCATTTCGCTCGCGAGAGCGTGGGGGGATGCGCGCGACGTGACCACGCGTGGGCGCGACGTGACCGCACCGGGGTTCCACTCGACACGTTCGCCCGGTTGCCGTATAGACCCAGGTTTGCACAGATTCGCGCGGTTACCCTGAAACGGCGAGGGACGGATGAGGCAACTCCTGAACAAACTTGCGCTGAGGTTCTTCGGTCCGGTGCGCGAAGGCCGGTCCGCCGCGACGCTCGGGCGAGGCGCACGCGAACTGGACGATCTGCGACGGGCGAAGGATCAGGAGATTCAGTCCGCCTGGGATCACGCGCACAAGCTCGACGCGGCGCTCCAACACCTCGACGCATTCGTCCGCTCCGGTGGGCACACCGCGAACGCGAGCTGGCGCGCGTACGAGGTACTCGCCCACGCTTTCGGAGAGAAATTGCCGTCGGTCCCGTCGGTGATTGTCCCCGACTTTGCGCCCACCGAACAGGACGTGCGGATCGCCGGGCGGTTGTTGAACGCCTACCACCGTGCCGTCGCGGAGGAGACACGCCGAGCGTGCGCGCCGAAGGGCGATTGCTGGGCGTGGATCAGAACCCTTCAGCCCGACTTCCTGGGCACGCTGGAGCGCAACGACCCGGCTGAACTGGCCGCGTACCTGTGCAATATGGGCCGTCGTGACGCGACCATCGGCACCGACCAGGGGAACCTGGAGTACGACAAACTCCAGAGTGACCCAGCGTACCGCGACCTGCTCGCGTTGCGGTTCAAAGACAAACTTCTGACGCTGGCTGAAGCGGTCGGCGCGGTCGCGTACGAGAATCCTGAACAGGGGCCGTGGGGGCTGGCCCTCCACACGGACGCGGACACGCTGGTGTCCGCGATCGAGCGCGTTCTTGGTCTGGACATCACGCCCCCGCCGATCGACGGTGGGCTGTTGAAGATTCAAACAGGGCGTGGCCTTTTCTGCGAGCGCGACTGCCAGGCGCTGTTCACCGCGTGGAGTCTCCGTCAGATTCTCGGCCCGACGGACGGATGCTCGCTGTGCGAGATCGGGGCCGGCTCGGGCCGGGTCGCGTACTGGAGCCGGCGCCTCGGGTGCGCGTCATACACCATCTTCGACTTGCCGCACATCAACGTGATCCAGGGTTACTACTTGCTCAAAGCACAGAATGAAGACCGCGTCTCCCTGTACGGCGAGCCGCGCCCGTCGGACGCGGGCGGGACGACCGTCCTGCCGTACTTCGCGATGGACGAAGTGCCGCCGCGGTCATTCGACCTTGTGCTGAATCAAGACTCGTTCCCGGAGATCAACGCGGCAATCGTGCGCGGCTACTTGTCGTGGATCAAGACCGCCTCGCGCCGCTACTTCCTTTCACTCAACCACGAGAGCAAGCCGATCACGATCGGCGGCGGGAGCCACCAACTTAGCGTTCCAGAACTGGTTGCCGAGACGGGCGGGTTCCACAGGGTCTCGCGCGCCCCGTACTGGCTGCGGCGGGGGTACGTCGCGGAGTTGTACAGGGTTGAAGTTGCTGCCGGCTAGCACCGGGCGAGGGTTGTTGAATCGCGGTTCGTGCGGGGTATGATGAACGGATACACAGCACGGAGCGCCGCGATGGTCCAGCGGAAGTACCTCTTCCCCGGTGTGGTCGAACTGAACCTTCAAGCGTCGCAGTCGTTCGGGGTGAACCTCTACCTCATCGACGGCGGCACGGAGTGGGCGCTCATCGACATCGGCCTCGACGACACGCTCGGCGAGGTGATCGAACTCATCCGCAAACTCGACTTCCCACTGTCGAAGTGCAAGATGCTGATCGCGACGCACGCGGACGCGGATCACGTGCAGGGACTGGCCGCGGCGCGCGACCGGCTCAAGGCCAAGACCGGCTCGCACCCTCGCGCCGCGGTCGCGCTCGAAGCCGGCGACACCGTGCAGACGTTCGCCCGCATCACGGCGCAGAACATCGACATGCCGATGCCACCGTGCAAGATCGACGTGAAACTGACCGAGGGCGACGAGATCAAGATCGGCAAGTTGAAGCTGAAGGTCTGGCACACGCCCGGTCACACACCGGGACAACTCAGTTTCAAACTCGGCAACCTCCTGTTCAGCGGCGACAACATCTACAAGGACGGGTGCGTTGGCGCGATCGACGCGCACCACGGTTCGCACCTGCCGAGTTTCATTTCGTCTCTCACGCGAATCCGCGACGACGACGCGGAGTTCCTGCTCCCGAGTCACGGCCCGGTGTTCCGCAGAGACCCCGCGATTCTTCAAAATGCGATCGACCGGCTGACGAAGTATCAGCACATGGCCGATTTCGGAACCTGCACGGTTTCGTGGCCGCTCGAAGAGGAGTGGAAGCGGGACATCCTCGCGGGGAAGATGCCGGAGTTGTGAGCCATCGGCTTCACTTCTGGGACTCTCAATCTGAAGGCCAGCGTGAGCGGTGCGGGCAGCATTCGCTCGCTGGACTGAAACGCGGCGAAGTACAGCTATGGCGAGCGGGGGGCGTAAGCCCCCTGTTTGCGTTTCCGTACTCTATCTGCATGGCGTGAGTGCGCCTCAACTCCTCAACTTGTGTGGCGGGTTCACCAATGAAGATGGGTCTGGTCGGGTACGCGGGGACGGGCAAGAGTACGGTGTTCGAGTGGCTCACCGGCGAGAAGCCGGACCCAGCGAAGGTGCAGCAAGGACAGACGGCGATGGCCGACGTGCCCGACGAACGGCTCGCGAAGATCGCGTCAATCATCAAACCGAAGAAGACGACTTACACGAAGGTCGCGGTGCTCGACACCCCCGGCCTGATGATCGGCGAGCAGAAAGACAACGCGCGCCGGCTCGGCGTGATCCGCGAAGCGAACGGCATGGTGATCGTGCTCGACGGCTTTTCGCGCACCGACTTCGCGGACCAACTCAAGCGGTTCCGCGAGGAGCTGTTGTTCGCGGACCTCGAAGTGGTGTCGAACCGCGTGCCGAAGGTTCGAGCCGGTTTGAAGAAAGCGAAGCCCGCGAAGGAGCGCGAAGCGGAGGAAGCGGAACTCGCGCTGCTCGAACGGGTCGTCGCCGCGTTCGAGGCCGGCAAGCCGGCGTCCGCTCTGGGCCTGACCGAAGACGAAGACAAGGCATTACGCAGTTTCCAACTGCTCACGCTGAAGCCCGAGATCGCGTTCGTGAACCGCGGCGACAACGGCTTCAACGATCCGCTCCCCGCGGACCTGATTGCGCTCGAACCGCACAGCGTGCAAGCTCCCGTGAAGCTCGAAAACGAACTGCTCGCGCTGGGCGACGAAGACCGTGCGACGTTCATGGCCGACCTGGGCGTGACCGAGTTCCGGCGCGGCGCGACGATCCGCGCGATGTTCTACGGTGTTGGTCGCGAAGTGTTCTTCACGACCGGCGAGGATGAGTGCCGCACCTGGTCGATCCCGAAAGCGTGCGAAGCCGTTGAAGCCGCGGGCTGCATTCACAAGGACTTGAGCGAGAAGTTCGTTCGCGCGAACGTGATCAGTTACGACGACTTCGTC
The DNA here is from genome assembly GCA_005772955.1 of Planctomycetia bacterium. Taxonomy (GTDB): domain Bacteria; phylum Planctomycetota; class Planctomycetia; order Gemmatales; family Gemmataceae; genus Gemmata. Next base: position 26,456 of record SXID01000129.1, on the reverse strand, counting down.
GCGTGTCACTACTCCGAGAAGGAAGCGAAGGCGAAGGGTCTGAACCGCACCGAAGGCAAGTCGTACATCGTGAAGGACGCGGACATCCTGCACATCCTCGCGAGCAGTTAAGGTTGCCGCCGCTCGCGACACGCTTTCGCCGCTTGCGGCGTCGCGGGTTGCTTATTCACGCCAGCCCTCGGCCCGACTCGCTCGGTCACGATTCCCTCGCCCTTACGGTCGCGGCTCGTTCGATCGGGCTTCTCGTATCGTGAAACCTCACGCTTTCCGCAACAACAGCGCGTGCTCGAACCGCGGGCGCTGACGAAACGCTTTCGCGGTTGGCCCGTGGAAGTGCGGGCGCGGTTGCGACGCTCGCGCGCTCGGAATTAGCCCGCAGATGCGACCGACTTCCGCGACCGTTTCCTCGGCGCGAATCGCCACGTCGCCCACCGCTGAGTCCGCCATCATCAACACGAGCGGCCCGCCCGATGGAAGCACGCGCGCAGCCGCACTGAAGAACGCGGCGAGTTCCTTCCCCCACGCGGCGCGCGCGTCGTTTGGATTGATGCGCGAGTAGGCCGCACGCGAACCGATCTCGCCGCGCGCCAGCGGGCCAGCGTCGAGGCCGAGCCACCGCAAGCGTAAGGCGTGGTGCGCGAGGTAGTCGTAGGTGGCCGCGTAGGGCGGCGACGTGATGATCGCGTTCACCGGTCCCGGCGGGAGGTGCCGCAACTCGGTTGCGTCGTCGAGCGCCACGATCGCGTTCGGACGTGGAGCGGGAAGCAACAGGTTCAGTGCGGCCAATCGTACGACGAGGTCTTGCGCCTTCTGCACGAACAGTTTCGCCGCGAACCCGGCCCGCGTGTGCCGCTGCCCCACGCGCGAAGACGTGTCGCCCGGCTTACGCGACAGCTTCACCAGCACCGCGGACAGCACCAGGTCCAGATCGGCGCGAACGTGGTCGTGTTGAAGTGTTTCGATCTTCACGCGGAGCGAGTCGAGTTCGAGCAAAACGTGTGGCTCGAACAGTTCCACGTCTTCGGGTGGGAACCGTCGGCTCGCGCCGGCCTTCGCCTTGCGTCGCGTGTCGGCGTGTTCTGCGCACTCGGCGGCCCGTGAGACGAACTGTTCCAACTCGGCCGCGGTTCGCGGGCGAGTCTTGCACGTAGCAAGCCTGACCGCGAGCGGGTTCAGGTCGGTGCCGATCGCGTTCCGCCCGGCGACGAGTGCCTCGACGAGAACGGTGCCGGAACCGCAGAACGGGTCGAGCACGCGATTGCCGATTTCCGTGAACGCGATCACGAGCCGCGCCGCGGTATCGGGGTGCATTCGCGCGGGGTAGGTGTGGAAACCGTGAACGTGCGAGCGCGCGGGGTCGTCGTCCGCGTCGGTCGATGGTGGCACCGCCAAGGCGCGAGCGAGTCGGTCCGCGTCGGCGCGGTCGCCCTCGACGTCGATCGCGCCGCCGATGTTGGTCAGCGCCCGTCGGCGTTTCGGAGCGTCCGCGTCAGGCTGTTTGTCGCGCTGGTCGTTCACTTCTTTAGCATCTCCATCGCATCTTTCCGTTCGCTGTCGAACCGCTTCGTGAGTGCCGGAATCCAGTCCTCGCTCACGGCTTTGAAGCGAACGAGCTTCCCGTCCTTGTCCTTGCGCCCGCGTTCGGTGTAGACCGCGTGGATGATTGCTTCGTCGGTCACGTCCTCAATCTTCGCGTCCTTCAACAGCGGCTTCACCGCAGTCACGATCACGTCCGTGTTCGGCCCATGCTGCACCGCGACCGACCACACCACGTCGCGGAACGCGGCGCTGCGTTTCGTCACGTCGAGTTTCAAATCCTTCTCCAGTTTCACGGCCTGTGGGGAGTAGTGCGTCTCCTTGATGTAGGCGTGTTCGTTGGCGTGGAGCGACTTCGGGTCTTTCTCCGCGAGTTCCTTCCATTTTGTCGTGAACTCTGCGGTCCCGCCCTTCAGCCCTTGGAACTCGTCCTGGTAATACTTCTTGTGAACCCGCTTGGCGAGCGGAGTAGAACGCGACCCCCAATTCTGCGGAAGAATTGGCGACCTCCCGACAATCGGAATCCGCGGAATTGATGTGCAGGCGAAACGACGCTACCCGAGCCACGTCGGGAGTACGCCGGCCGCGGGCAACTTCACGACTGTGACCGAACTGATCTGCGGATGCCCCTTCACCGCGGCCAGCGCCGGTTCTGGCGGCGGGTTGTCCAGGTTCAGGATGCCGATCGCCGAGCCGCCGGGCGCCTGCCGGCCCACTGTCATCTGCGCGATGTTCACTCCGTGCGTGCCGAAGATGGTGCCGACGAACCCAATCAGACCGGGCACGTCGCGGTGCGTGAACACGAGCAGCACACCGTCGAGGTACCCCTCCATGCGATACGGCCCGAGTTGCACCAACCGCACGTACTGGTCACCGAACAGCGTGCCGGCCGCGACTGTCGTACCCTGTTCCGTTTCGACTTCCGTGTGCAGGAGAGCCGCGAAGTCGCCTTTCTTGGGGCTGGATGATTCCGCGATCTCGATCCCGCGCTCGCGCGCGAGCACTTCGGCGTTGACGAGGTTGACGCCTTCGCTGAGCCGGTATTCGAGCAACCCCGCGGTGAACGCAGCTGTGAGCAACTTGGTCTTCTGCCCAGCCAGTTCGCCCCGGTAAGCGAGTGATGCCTTGCGAACGGTTCCCTGTGCGATCTGCGCCTGAAGCAGTCCCAGCCGGCGCGCGAGATCGACGTAGGGGCGCACCTCCGCGAGTTCCGCCGGGTTCACGGCCGCCATGTTCACCGCGTTCGCGACCTGTCCGCGGAGCAGGAAGTCCGCGACGAGTTGCGCCGCTTCGATCGCGACATTCTCCTGTGCCTCAAGCGTCGAAGCGCCGAGGTGCGGCGTCAGCACGATGTTGGGCGCTTTCAGCAATGGGTTGTCCGCGACGATTGGTTCCGCGGTGAACACGTCCACGCCCGCACCGGCGATGGTGCCCGCTGTGAGCGCGTCTGCAAGGGCTTTCTCATCCACGATGCCGCCGCGTGCGACGTTGAGTACGCGTGCGGTCTTCTTCATCATCGCAAGTTCGCGCGCCCCGATGAGGCTCTTTGTGTCGGTGCCGAGCGGAACGTGAAGCGTGAGGAAGTCCACCTTCGGAAGTAACTCGTCGAGGTTCGTGGCGGTGTCGTAGCCGAGTTCGGCGGCCTTCGCCGCGGTCACGAACGGGTCGAGCGCGATCACGCGCATGTCGAGTCCCTTGGCACGCCGCGCGACCTCGCGTCCGATGCGCCCCAGTCCGACGACGCCGAGAGTCTTTCCCGCGACTTCGGTTCCGACGAACTTGTTACGGTCCCAGCCGCCGGCTTTCATGGTGGCGTCCGCGACCGGGATGCGGCGCGCGAGCGCGAGCAGTAGTGCGATGGTGTGTTCCGCGGCGGAAACAGTGTTCCCGCCGGGCGTGTTCACGACCACGACGCCTTTGCGGGTGGCCGCGGCGACGTCGATGTTGTCCACGCCGACACCGGCACGCGCGATGACGCGGAGCGTGCCGGTGTCTTCAAAGTATTCGGCGGTGAGTTTGGGCTGCGAGCGGCAGATTAGTGCGTCCGCGCTTCTGATGGCGGTCTTGAGTTCGTCGCCCGTGAGACCGGGACGGTTGTCCACTTCGATCCCGGCCGCGACGAGCAGTTCGATTCCCGGCGATTCCAACTTGTCGGCGATCAGTACGCGCATTTCGGATTTGGTGTTTCGTGTTTGGTGTTTTGGGCAGAGTGTTTTGTATTTGGTGTTTCGTGTTTGGTTAGCCGCGACCCAGAGGGGAGCGCGAACCCAACACTAATCTTCGTGGTGCGCGTACTTCTTCGGGTTGAAGTTCTTCCACGCGATCGCGGTCGGCTTGCCGTCGATGTCCACGGTAGTGGTCACGGTCAGCACGTTTTCGGCCTTCATCCAACCCGCTTTCGCGACGAAGTGCGAACATTTCCCCTCGGGGTCGCCCTTGCGCTCCTCAAGTGGGGTTGGCTCGAACGCAAGCTGGTGCTCCTCGCCGGTGGCGGTCTTCGCGGTCGCGGCGAACTTCACGATGGGTAACGGTACCGGCTTCGGTGGGTTGTCGATCGTCTCGAAGAAGATGTCGAGTTCGTTGCCGTCCTTGCTGGAGAGGTGAGCGGTGAGCGCCGCGTGGTAGCGTCCCGCGTCCTCGATGAGCATTTTGTCGCGTTCGTGCGAGTGGCCGTGTGGGTCCGATTTGAACGCGGTTGGGGCCGGTTTCGGGTCGTTGAGGCACCCGCAGAGCGCGAGTGCCACGACCGGGATGCAAGAACGGAGCATGACGTTCCTTGTTCGCGGTTGTGGTCCGCTAGCGAACGGCTTCGTAGCGTACCGTCTGTACCGCCTTCACGAGTTTGTTCATCGCGGGCTGGTCGAGCGTGCCGTTGATCTTCAGCCGCAACGTGCCGGTCGCGTCGATCACGGCCACGTTCGTTTCGCCCGCAGTCATGCCGAACGTATCCTTCATCTTATCTGCGTAGTCGAGCCACACCACCACATCGGGTGAACCTTTCGCGATCTGCTTGCTGACGGCTCCGCGGATTGCCGCGGGCAGTTTGCCGCAGCACGCGACCGGCACCACGATCACGTTTGGCGACATCTTACCCGGCTTCAGTCCGTCGAGCGGCACCACGGGCGCGGCCTGCGCCTTCGCGGGCGGCAGCCCCTTCGCGCTCGGATGCCAGTGCACGTGAAGTTGCTCGCCGAGCGTGCGGCACGCATCATTCGCCTTGCGGTCGCCGAACACCAAGACGACCACGTTGCCACGCAGGTCGGTGATGTTCGTCCTGCGGTCGAACTGGTCTTCCAACATCAACTCGACCGTCTTTGGCGGGGGCACTGCGGCTGGCGGCTGCGCGCCCAACAGTGCGAACACGACGAATGCCAACACCGCGGCCCACATCGATCGCTTCATACGGCTGGGTCCTTTAAGTGTTGCTTTCTTTTCCGTGGCACGGACACCCTTCAGGAGTTGCCGCAGTAATTGAGTGGCGCATGGGGTTCCGGACAATGGGTTGTCCCACCAATCCAGCGATTGGCGTTCCCCATGTGTCGTTCCCCGTGTTACCCGCGGCCGGGCTAGGGGTGACACCTAATCTATTCTGAATAAGTCCGCAACATCATTGTTGGAGAGGTGTTGGGGCGAGGCGGATTTGGTGGGCGATGGCGACCAGAGCTGCGAAATCCCTTGGGTACTTGAGGTTAGCAGGTGGTTCACCAAGGCTGTTTCCGACTTGCGCGTAACAGAGTTACGATGGCAACTCCTGAAGAATGTCGGTGTCCCGATAGACTTTTCGCGGCCCGGTTTGAGCTACTTCCCTCGCCCCGGCTTTGCGGGGAGAGGGTAGGGTGAGGGGTGCTTGGTTTGAGTCGGGTCACGCAGAAGCCCCCTCACCCTACCCCTCAAGCCGGGGCGAGTGGGCCAAACGTCTCACTCCCGACCGGGTACAGTGTAGTTCACTGGACACAGACATTCTTGTGGGTCACAAACCGAATCCAACCCGGCGAAAGCGGGTCGCGACGCACCGTGACGTTTCGCGGTTACTGCCCGGCGCCCTTGTTCTCGACTTCGAGTTGTGCGGCCTGGACGATCTCCTTCGTGTCGTCGTTCTGCACGATCACGATCACTTTCAGCGCCTTCATGTCCATCGGGCGGTCCGGCTTCGGGAACGGCCGGCTGTTCGCGGCGAAGTCGTCGAGGTACTTGGTCAGGTTCTTGCGCACCCCGGCCAGATCAACGGACGCGGTCTGCTTGAACGCCTTGTCCTTGATCGCAACGCCCTCAGCCCCCAGCGGCATCGCGCGAACCACCTGGTGGTGGAACCGAAGCTGGTTGCTGCCGGTGTATTTCACGGTGTCCTCGACGACGAGAACGCGGAGCTTCATGTCGTCGCCGCTGCCGCCGTTCACCTCCACCGCGATGTCGATCTTGTCCCCGGTGCGGGTGGCCCGTCCGCCGACCTTAACCTCGGTCGTCTTCTCCAGCAGCGGGTCGATGACGCCGACGTACTGCGCGTACTTGTTCTCGGAAGCGGCCATCCCGCCGCCGCCAGCCGCGGCCTTCGCGCCGTTGAAGAACGTGCTGGGCGTGCTGTTAGCGCCGTAGAACTTCGCGCGCGCGACGGTGTCCGCGTTCGTGAGCGGGTCCGGTCCGGGGATGTGCAGGTGGTACTGGATGAGAACCAGTTCGCTCGGCTTGTACGACTTCAGCAGCGCGTCGAACGCGACGTCGGCGGCGACGCACGGTGGGCACTGCGCCCCGGTGAACAGTTCCATCACGGCGACCTGATTCGCGCCCTTTTCCTTGCGCCCGGTGAACGCGGTCGGCTTGAACGGCGGTACCGTCTTGAGGTACTCCGCGTCGATCTTCTCTTCGAGTTTCACCAGTTCGGTGGCAATGGCTTTCGCTTCCTCGGTCTTGCCCAGCGCCTCCAGCGCGGTTTTGCGCGCGGTGAGTGCGCGAGACACGAACGCTGCCGTGGCGCCTTCGGTCTTCGCCAACTTCGCGGCCGCGCCTTCCGCGGCGCCCTCAAGTCCCTTCTGGCTCGCGAGCGCTTCGACCGCGTTCATCATCTGGAACCGCGTGAACCGGGTGCCAAACGGGGCCGACTGTTTCTCGACTGTCGTGAGTAACTTCGCCGCTTCGTCGGCGGTGACTTTCATCTTCGATCCGTTTTGGAGCAGCGTTATCGCAGCGTCGAGCGCGAAGGGCGTGTCCGCGTGCTTGGCGAGCACCTCGCGGAACAGGTCCGGTGCCTTCTCGTCGGCTTCCTTCTCGGCCGCGGGAATCTTGTCCAGAATCTCCTTCTTCTTGTCGGCATCTTTCTCGCGCAGTGCCTGACCGCGCAGCAGTGTCACCGCGCTCGTGAGTTTGTTCGCGGCGGCCATCGGGGCCGGCGCCGCGGTGATGGTCGTGATTTCGTTCGCGGCCAGTTCCGTCTTGTCAGTCCGCGCGAGCTTCGCCCGGTACGCGACCTGATCGTTGCCGTAACTCCCAACCGCGAGCTTACCGTCCTTGTCGAGCGTGCCCTCGAAGACCGCGGTGCCGAGGTTGAACTTCACCGTCTTGCCGTCCTTCATCTCGAATCCGGTGACCTTCAGGACCGCGCCCTTGAGGGGTGTGTACAGCACCATCGCGGCGGCTTTGCCGTCCTTCACCTGCACGCGAATGATAGCGGTGTTCTGCTCGAACCCACCGCGGACCGAGTAGCTGAGCATCCAACTGCCTGCGATATCGTCATCAGCAGCGGTGGCCTTCGGAGCGCGGTCCGTCGCCAGGAACGCCGCAACGGCAACCCCGGCGAGCGCGAACAGTACGCGACGCAGCATGAGTAAGAACCTCGCGAGTACCGCCGGCAGCAGGGTAGAGGGAATGTTCACCGGCGGAATGATGATTAGGTTAGGCGCGACGCCGGCGAGTTGCCAGAAGGAATTGAGGTTTCGCCGTTTGCGGCTTCGCGAACGCCCGCTAAGCCGCGACCGGCTCCAGAGACATCACATTCCAGTTATCTGCTTCAGCGCGTCGATGAGGTGGTCGATTTCGGCGTTTGTGGTGAACGGGCCGGGGCTGACCCGCACGAGTCCGTCGGGCGCGGTGCCGAGCGCCTTATGGATGTATGGTGCGCAGTGCAGTCCGGGGCGCACCGCGATGTCGAACTTCTCGTCGAGAAGCCCGGCGAGTTCCGGTGCGGCGAGCATCTCACACCGGAAACTGACCGCGCCAACGCGGCGTGAAGCGTCCGCGTGACCGAACAGCTCGAAGCCGGGTAGGTCCGCGATCGCGTGCCGCAACCGGTCGCACAGATCCACTTCGTGCTTGCGAATCGCTTCCAGACCGCGTTCTTCCACGAAGTCCAACCCCGCAACCAACCCCGCGACGCCGAGCACGTTCGGCGTGCCGCCCTCCAAGTAGTGCGGGAAGTCGGTGGGTTGCGTGGGCGTGAGCGAGTCGCCGCCGGTGCCGCCCTCGCGCCACGGGCGCAGCGTGACGCGAGACCCGACGTACAGCGCACCGGTACCGGTGGGACCGAAGAGCGACTTGTGACCCGGAAACGCGAGCAGATCGATGCACGCGGTTTGCACGTCGAGCGGGATCACTCCCGCGGTTTGCGCCGCGTCCACAAGGAACAGCAGGTCGTGTTCGCGCACGATACGACCGACGTCCGCGACCGGCTGAACGGTGCCGAGGACGTTGCTCGCGTGCGTCATCGCGACGAGTCGCGTCTTCGGCGTGATCGCGGCGCGAATCGCTTCGGGGCTGATGGTGCCGCCGGTGTCCGAAGGCACGCGCGTGAGCGTGATTCGCTTCGCCTCCGCGAGTGCGACCAGCGGGCGCGACACGCTGTTGTGTTCGAGGTCGGTAGTGATAACGTGGTCGCCGTCGTTCAACACACCTTTGAAGGCCATGTTGAGCGCGTCGGTGCAGTTGAGCGTGAACACCCAGCGGTCCGGGTTGCGGCCGTTGAAGAACCGGTTGAGCCGGTGGCGGGCGTCGGAGAGGGCGTGCTCGGATTCGAGTGCCATCTTGTGGCCCGAACGCCCGGGGTTGGCGAGCGAGTGCCTCGCGAAGCGGTCCATCGCAACGTAGACCGCCTCCGGCTTCGGGAAACTTGTCGCGGCGTTATCGAGGTAGATCATGGGAACACTTCTTTCACCTTGGCTGGCGTATACCCGCGACGCCGCAAGCACGTTCCGCCGCGTGCGGCGTCGCGGGTATACGCCAACTCAGTGCCCGACGTACTTCGCGTAGAGCGTGCGGGCCTTGTCCGGTTCGTCCGTGCCCTTGATGATCGCGCGGCCGTCCTCGAACACCGTGAACTCGTATGGGTCGCCGTTCTCAGTCAGTTGGAACTTCAGCAGGAACTTGTTGTAACTCACCTCGCCGGATTGCTTCAGAACCGACGCAAGGTACGCGAAGTCGAGCTTTCCCTTTACGCGGTGGCTCACCTGCACGGCATTTCGTCCGCACAGAGTGGTCGTTTGCGTGCCGTGCGCGCCGTCGAGCCACTCGAAGTTCCGCTTCGCACAGCACGGACACTGCCCTTTCCGACCGGCAAGCGGAGCAACCTTAACTCGCTTGTTGGTGTTCTCCCACACGTCGATGATGATTAGCTCGCGGTTGATCGTGGCCTTGTTGCCGGAGAGCAACTTGATCGCTTCCGTGGCCTGATAGCTCGCGACGATGTTCACGGCGGGTGCGAGCACGCCGGCGGTCTCGCACGTGCCGGTTTCGCCCGGCGCGGGTGCGGCTTCAAACACGCAGCGCAGACACGGGGTTTCGCCGGGGATGATGGTCATGCTCATCCCCTGACTGCCGACCGCACCGCCGTACACCCACGGCTTGTTGTGTTTGATCGCGACATCGTTGATGAGGTAACGAATCTCGAAGTTGTCGCTGCCGTCGAGAATGATGTCCGCGCCGTCGCAGAAGTCTTCAATGTTGGTGCGGTTGATATCAGCGACGATCGGTTCCACCGTGACCGATGAGTTGATCTGCCGCAACTTGGTCGCGGCGGCTTCGGCTTTGGGAAGGTTGTCGCGCACGTCCGATTCGTCGAAGAGAACTTGTCGCTGAAGGTTCGACGGCTCCACGAAGTCGCGGTCGATGACGCGGACGAAGCCGACGCCGGCGCGCACGAGTACGTTCGCGAGCACAGTGCCGAGCGCGCCGCACCCGCAGAGCGTGACGCGGCTCGCGAGCAACTTCTCTTGCCCGGCTTTGCCGAGACCGGGGAACCGCATTTGGCGGGAGTATCGTTCGAGCGGGTTGGGGTCGATCATGGTGGGTATCCAATCGCGTAGCCGCGACGCGCAGCGGAGCGCGAAAGCGCTCGACTGCGCGTCGCGGCTACGCGATGCCTACGAACCTATTCCGTTTTCCTTGAGGAACTCTTGCAGGAATCGGATGTGTTGCTTGGGCCACTTCTCGGCCTTTGCGAACCCGATCAGCGTGGCCATGTCTTCGCGGGCGCGGCGCAGATCGTTCCCGTCAAGCCGCTGAAGGTACGACACGACGTAGTTCATCGCTTCTTCCGCGACTGCGGCGTTCAGTACCGCGGTCTCGGAGCCTTCGAGGAACACGTACGCGTGGATCGCGGCGAGGAGCAGCGGGTGAACGCCGAGTTCCTCTGGGATCATCGGGAACACCGCGGCGCCATCGGGCGTTTCTTCGGGCTTCGCTTCGGGCGCTCCATCGGACATCAACTCAGCCCCCCGCGACGGCTGGGATCAGCGCGAGTACGACGCCGTCCGTGACCGCAGTGTCCATCTCGTCGAGGTAGCGGATGTCCTCGTCGTTGAGGAACACGTTGATGTAGGGCCGCAGTTTGCCATCCGCGAACAGCTTCGGTCCCATCGCGGGGTACTGGCGCAGCAGGTCTTCGAGCGTGGCCTTCACGGTCGCGCCGGTGACTTCGACTTCCGCCTTGCCGCCCGACTGCTCGCGCATCGGGGTTGGAATTTGAACTTTGATCGCCATCGAAACTCCAAAGAAAGATTAACCACAAAGGCACAAAGGACACAAAGAAGACAGCAGACAACACAGAGTTCTTTGAACCAATTCTCTTTGGCTTTCTTTGTGTCCTTTGTGCCTTTGTGGTTAATTCGGCTTCTTCACACCATCGCCGGTTCCGCGCCGACCAGGCCCGCGAGCGCCTCGAAGTCGGCCAGCGCCGGCTTGATGGTCGTCGGTTCGTCAATCGCGTCGAACACCGCGTCCTGTGTCTTCAGCCCGTTGCCGGTGATGCAGATCACGATCTCTTCGTTCCGTGGGATGCGGCCCGACTCGATCAATCTCTTCGCGACCGCGAGCGTGGCGCCGCCGGCCGTCTCCGCGAACACGCCTTCGGTCTTCGCGAGGAGCATCATTGCGTCCACGATTTCGGGATCGCTCACATCTTCGGCCCAACCGCCGCTGTCCTTGATGAGCTTTGCGGCGAAGTACCCGTCGGCTGGGTCGCCGATTGCGAGCGACTTGCAGATCGTGTTTGGCGTCTTGATTGGCTTGTGCCGGTCGCGGTTCGACTTCACGCAATCGCTGATCGGGTTGCACCCGGTCGCCTGCGCACCGTACATCTTCGTCGTCACCGGTTGATCAACCAACCCCAAGCGGCTCAGTTCGTTAAAGCCCTTGTGGATCTTGCCGATGAGCGCGCCGCCGGCCATCGGGCAGACGACGTGCTGTGGAAACCGCCAGCCGAGGTCTTCCGCGATCTCGAAGCCGACGGTCTTCGAGCCTTCCGCGTAGAACGGCCGGAGGTTCACGTTCACGAAGCCCCAACCGTACTTCATCACGATCTGAGTGCAGAGTCGGTTCACTTGATCGTAGGTGCCGGCGACCTTCACGACCTTTGCGCCGTAGATCGCGGTGCCGTAAATCTTGACTCGTTCCAGGTCCGCAGGAACGAGAATGACTGTCTCCAGACCCGCGGACGCGGCCAGCGCCGCGACGCTATTCGCGAGGTTCCCGGTGCTGGCGCACCCGACCATTCGCATGCCGAGTTCGCGCGCCTTCGAGAGCGCGACGGACACAACGCGGTCCTTGAACGAGAGCGTCGGGAAATTGACCGCGTCGTTCTTGATCCAGAGTCGCTCGACGCCGAGCGCGTCCGCGAGTCGGTCCGCGCGAATGAGTGGTGTGCCGCCGACCTGCGGTCCGACGGTGGGTTCGCCATCAAGGGGCAAGAGTTCTTTGTAGCGCCACATGTTTTTCGGGCGCGCTGCGAACTTGGCCCGGCTGACGTTCGGTTTGATCTTGTCGTAGTCGTAGGCGACTTCGAGCGGTCCGGAATCGTCTGGGCAGAAGAAGGTCGCGGCCTTCGGGTAGAGTTTGCCGCACACGCGGCACTTCAGCCCGAGGACAAAGTCGTTACTCGGCACGGCACACCCCGAGGAAAGTTGCGAGTCTCGTGTTCCGAGTTGCGAGCCAAAAGCTAGTGCCGAGTTGCTCGTCTTCAACTCGGAACACGAGACTCGCAACTCACTTGTCGGGGAGTGCTTAACCAGAGGTGCCGCCGGGAAGGGCGGTTGTGGTGAGATAAGACTACGGCGGACCGGTTTGGGCGGCCCCGCGCGAGATCTTATCTTCCCCGGCCATACCGCTTCCCCTTGTTTTGGGAGGAAGACAGCGTTTGCCGGGCAGGAGTTAGCACCTGCATCTGGGTTACGAGTTGTGACCTCGTAACGGCAGACCGGTTGCTGTGGCGTCGTCGGGCCTGGCCCCTCAGCCACTCTGGATAAGATACTCACCAACTTAAGTTGTCAATACGGCTGCGCGAACGCAGTGCGTTGGGAGAAGGATACGGTGGGGCTGCCGGCGCGGCAACGGCATTCGGGTGAAATTGTCGCGACGCAAGCGGCCGTCAGTGTCGCCGGTTGATCCCTCTCGTTGCCCTCGCTCTGATTTCTTCGCCACACCCGTCCAGCTCCTGTTCGGACGGGATCATCATCGTCATTCCCGCCGGTGTTCGTCGGGGTGAACACAGCCAACTCGCACCTCTCCTCCGCACGCACGCCGTTGACTCGCGGCTAACGGAACGTCTTGATCCGCTCGACCAATTGCGTCTCAGAGATGGTTTCTTCTTCACGCTTCGCCAGATTCTTCACCTTCCAGACGCCTTGCGCGAACTCGGCCGGACCGGCGATCACCGCGAGCTTGAACCCTCGCTTCTCGGCGTAAGCGAGCTGCACCCCGATCTTTTTCGCGTCGGGGTACACCTCCACGTTCACGCCGTCGGCGCGCATCGCGCGCGCAATGCGCTGGTAGTCGCCGAGGCGGGTCGCGTCGAAGTTCACGACCAACACTTGCGCCGGTGTGGATTGTCCCGTGAGCAGCGGGTGTTTCAGTTCCTCCATCGCGGCGATGAGCCGATCCACGCCGAGCGAAGCGCCGACACCGGGAAGAACCTGCTTCGTGTACTTGCTCGCGAGGTTGTCGTACCGGCCACCGCTGCACACACTGCCGATGCCGGGCAGAGCGGTGAGGAAGGTTTCGTAGATGGTGCCGGTGTAGTAGTCCAGCCCGCGCGCGATGCTCAGGTCGATCCTGATACGCCCGTCGGGAACGCCCGCGGCCTTCGCCACCGCGAGCAGTTCGCGCAAGTTGCGAATGCCCATCGCGGCGGTTTCATTCGCGCCGGCGAACCAGGATTCGAGGTCGTTCAGGAGTTGGTCGTTCGAGCCGGTGATGTCGGTCATCAGGAGAACGCGCCCGGCTTGCTCGGCGGTGATCTCCGATTCCTTCACCATCTCCTCAATCACCTTCTCGCGACCGATCTTCGGCAGCTTGTCAAGCGACCGCAGCACCGAGGCCGTCTTATCCGCGATGCCAAGCGATTCGAGCAGTCCGTTCAACACCATGCGGTTGTTGATGCGGATCTCGAACCCGTCGAAGCCGATCGCGGTGAACAGGTCGTTGATGACGAGCGCCACCTCGATGTCGGCGGCGTTGGATGTGGTGCCGATGGTGTCGAAGTCACACTGCCAGAACTCGCGATAACGCCCCTGGCCGGGACGCTCGCCGCGCCACACCGGACCCATTGCGTACCGCTTGAACGGCGTACCGAGTTCGTTGATGTACTGCGCCGAGAATCGTGCGAACGGAACCGTGAGGTCGAACCGCAGACCCATCTCGGCCTTATCGCCCTTCGCGCTCAGCACGCGATACACGAGTTTGTCGGACTCGTCGCCGCCCTTGCCGAGCAACACATCGAGGCTCTCGCACGCCGGCGTGTCGATGGGGGTGAAGCCGTAGGAACGATACACCTCGCGGGCACGGCGAAGCACCTCTTCGCGCGCGAGCATGACCGACGGCAAGTAGTCGCGGAATCCTGAGAGGGTTCGCGGAGTGATGAGCGTGGACATAGCCTTTATCTTTCTCTGTACCCTTCGGGTCATGGCTTCCAAGGTGGTACGGATCGGTCCAATGTTGCTGGTAGGTAACAGACTGTGGGAAGTGCAGCGAGGAATTTCGATGCGGCCAAGCGTGTTCGAGCCGTTCCTGAAGGAGGGCCCGTTCTGTGTCCAGGTTCGGGGTCGCTCGGCGCCTGTTCGCCCGCGAGTGCCCGTGCCCGATTCCCCTTCTCTTTCTTTTCGGAACCCCTGCCTCACTCCTTCGGGTCTTCTGGCTTCGACTTGCGGGCGAGTGCGCGGGCCAGTCCGTAGCCGATGCCGACGGCAGACAGCACGCCCGTTGCGCCCGCGGCAAGCATGATCCAGTCGCGGCGGTCCGGCTGCCAGAGCGGGCGTTCCGGCGCAACCGGTGCCGGCAGCAGCACAGGCATCGGCGCCACCGATTCGGCCACGAGTTCGACATCGACTTCTTCGACATCCGGCGCGCGAGCGGGAACAGGGGCCGGCACGGGTCGCGCGGCCACGGGCTTCGTCGGGAGCGGTCCCGTGGTCTTGAGCGAAGGTACCGGTGCGGGTTCGGGCTTCGCCGGAGACGGCTTCGGCGCGGCGTTAGCCGTGGACGCGGGCGACTTCGGTGCGGGGACGGGTGCCTTCACGGGCGGGACGGGCGCTGCCACGATCGGTTTCACAGCGGCTTTCTGGAGCAGTTCCTTCGGCATCTCCAGTTGCGATTCACTTTCCAGCCAGTCCCTGTACGCGGGCACCAGTTTCGAGACCGCCGCCGGTGCGCCACCGCGATCGAACGGCTTGAGCGCCGCGGCTGCCGCCGCAGGTGTCTGGAACCGCTCGTCGGGTGACTTCGCCAGGAACTGGTCCAACACTTGCTGGAACCCGGCCGGCAAATCGGGCGCGAACGAACTCAGCGGCGCGGCTGGTTCGGTCGCGTGCCGGAGCATCTGCGCCATGATGTTCGTTTCGGGAAACGGGGGCTGACCCACGATGCAGTGGTACAGCACGCACCCGACGCTGTAGATGTCCGCCCGCACGTCGGCCGAGCGTGCGTCCTTCGCCTGCTCTGGGGCGAGGTAGTCCGGTGTGCCCAGGACCGAACCTTCCTGCGTGAGCTGTGTTTCGATCTCCGACTCGGGCGCCTCGTCGTCGAACAGTTCGCGTCCGAGGCCGACGTCGAGGATCTTTGCGGTTGCGTCCCGGGTGGTGTCCGGCTTTCCCTTCGCCAGTTCCGGCGTGAGCATGATATTCGCGGGCTTCAGGTCGCGGTGAACCATGCGGCGGTCGTGCAAGTGCTGAAGTCCGTCAAGCACGTGGCGCACCAACCGCACGGCCTCCGTCCACGGGAGTTGCTTGCGCCGTTCCAGCACATCGCGGAGCGTCTCGCCCTCCAGGAACTCCATCGCGATGAAGTGGACGCCGGCGCCCTCGCCGACCTGATAGGCACGCACCACGTTGGGGTGATCAAGGTGTGTGAGCAACCGGGCCTCGCGCTGGAACCGGCCGAGGATCTGCTGGTTCTTCGCACGCGACGCGGGGAGAATCTTGAGTGCAACGAGCTGACCAAAGTTGTGAATGGCCTTGTACACGCTGCCCATCTGGCCTTTCCCGATGCGGTCGAGGATCTTGTACTCGCCCAGGAAGAAACCGTCGGCGCGCCCGCGCTGGACCAGCAACGCCTGGTACTCGGTGAGGCATTTGCGCGCGACGAGGAACCGGCGGAGCGAGTCCACGCGGTCGTCCGACCCCGGTCGTTCTTCTTTCCATTGACGGTACTGCGACTCCACCTCTTCCGGCGGGAGCAACTTGCTCTTCGCCAGGAGCGTGCAGTATTCGCGTGCGGTCGCGGCGGGAGTTGCCATAGGGATGGAAGCCAGAGGACAAAGAACAGATGTCAGAGGACAGAAGACGACAGAAGGAGAACAGGAGACAGTCCAGTTTAGCGTTGGACCCGAAGGGGCCTACCTTGAAGGCGGTGGTGCGAGGAGTTTCAGCCCGGCGCGGGCCAGGTCCACCCACCGCTCTTCGGTCTTCACTTCGCTGAACCTGGTCACGACACCTTCCCACGCTGCCCGGGCTTGCGCCGGGTCGCCGTCCTGCACGGACCGCAACCCACGAAAGTAGCCGCGCTCCGCTTCGGTTCGTAGATCGGGCTTCGCGCTGTCGGCAATCACGCGGCGCAGTTCGCGCCGGTCCTTCAACTTGCGGCGTGCTTCGCTGACCTCGTCCTTATACCGGTCAGGATACTTCCGCGCAAGCAGTTCGAGGTACTTCTCGGCCGCGTCCCAGTCGTCTGGGTTGTCCGACGTGATCAGCGGTTCCGCCACCGCGTACAACTCCTCCGCGGACTTTGACGGCCACGCGAACGGCAGAACCAGCGCCGCCAGCACCAACAGGAATAGCGGAAACACCACCGCTGGGCGCTTCAATAGTGGTCGCGGTTCCGGTTGCGAGTCGGTCCCTTCGTCCACGCCGCCGAGCGCGGCGGGCAGCGATGCCATCTCCGCGGTGTCAGCGGTGAGCTTCGCGGGCCACGTCAGGCTCTCGCCCTTGCGTTCCAGTTTCCCGCGAATGCGTTCGAGTTCGTCGAGCAACGCCGCCGCGGTGCCGGGCCGGCGCGCCGGGTTCTTGTCGAGCAGCGTGCAGATGAACCCATCGACCTCCATCGGAAGGTCATTTACGAGCATCGCCGGACGCTCGGGCAGCGTGTAGCACTGCTTGTGCATCAGTTCAACGACCGACCCGGCCGAGAATGGCGGTCGCCCGGTGACGAGAGTATAGAGGACGCCACCAAGCGAGTACAAATCGCTCCGGCGAGTGAGCGCCTTTCCGCTCGCGACTTCGGGCGGCAGGTAAGCGGACGAGCCAATCGCGGGGCTGTGATTCGGCGGCGGCGGGAATACCTTCGCGACCCCGAACGCGAGAACCTTCAGCGTACCGTCGGGCGTGAGGATGAGGTGCGCGGGCTTGAGATCGCGGTGGAGCACGTTGCGGTTGTGTGCGTGCTTGAGGGCACGTGCGGCTTGCACCGCGACGCCGATCGCGTCGCGCCAAGGGAGACGCCCGGCTTCGAGCAGTTTCGCGCAGTCGGTGCCGTCGATGAGCTCCGAGACGACGAACGCCAAGCCGCCGTGAATCCCACAATCGAGCGCCTTGGCGATGTTGGCGTGATTGAGGCGCTGAAGCGGGAGTAACTCCGCGGCGAGCCGTCGAACCGCGGCTGGGTCGCGCACCTCGGTGAACACCTTCACCGCGGCGAGGCGCTCCGGTTCATCGAAGCCCCGCGCGCGGTACACCACGCCGAGCGCGCCGTGCGCGATCTCTGCTTCGACGTACCAGTTGCCGACTCGCGCACCGATCATGGGAGTAGTATAGAAAAGACCTAACCCCCCCTTCCATTCAGGGAAGGGGGGGTTAGGTCTCTTCGGAGGGGTTCTTTGCCAACAGCACTGCTACTCATCGCACATGGAAGCCGGCGAACGGAGGCGAACGCCGATCTGGAATTCGTCGCTGCCGCGCTGCGCGATCGCGGGCGGTATCCCGTCGTGCGGGTGTCGTATCTGGAGTTGGCCGAGCCGAACATCGAAGCCGGTGGGGTGCAGTGTGTCGAAGCCGGCGCGACGGACGTGATTCTGCTGCCGTATTTTCTCTCGCCAGGCGTTCATGTGGTCGAAGATCTGAGCGCCGCCCGTGACAAACTGAGTGCGAGGTTCCCCAGCGTGCGATTCGTGCTCGCGGAACCGCTCGGCCGGCACCCGCTGTTGGTCGATGTGGTGGAACAGCGCGCGAATGAAGTTACGCGAACCGGTGCGTGAGCCGACCACACGCCTTACGGCAGCAGCAGCGAGAGAGTGTACACCTCTTCGATGTCCAGTACCGCGTTGTTCGACTCGAAGAGTTTGTTGATCGCGGCGCGGTGAACCTTCATCTTGGTGCCGCCAACGCCGATCGCACCGTAGCAGATGTGGCCGTTATTGTCGGCGCCCTTGTCGTTGAGTTCGACGCCCTCGATACCCGTTGGCGGCACGCCGTTCAAGTCGATCGCCACTTTCAACGCTCGGCACGCGAGTCGCAGTTTTTTCGGTAGCAGCACCGCGCCCGCGGCGCCTGCGGCGATCACCAGATTGCAGCCGTCGAGCGCGAGCGGGGCGTCGGCACTGGAAGCCACGCTCACCGCCTGGATGTCGGCACTCGGGACGTGCGCGCGGATCTTGGCGCACACTGCTTCGGCGCGTTCCTTCTGGCGCGAGCCGAGCCTGACGTTTCCACCGGCGCGCGCCAGAAGCCGCGCGACGCGCTGCCCGACTGGACCCGTGCCGCCGAGGACGAGCGAGTTCGCTTTACTCAGATCGAGGTGCCGGCCCGCGGCGCGAACGGCGGCTGCCGCCGTGGTGTTCGCGCCGTTGGAATCGAGCATCACCGATACGCTCAACCCATACTGCGGGATGAGTTGCTTCCGCACTTCCGCGAGGACCGCTTCGCTCGCGGCCACGTCGGAGCCGCCGATAAAGATCGCGGTGCGCGCGAGGTCTTTGCCGCCGCGCGTGAAGATGCACCCGTGAACCAGCGGTATCACGTTCTGCGGCGTGACCCCGCCGTAACTGAAGACGTGTTGCACGCCGGCGTCCACCGCGACGACGCGGTCGAACACGCTCGGCAGCGCATCGGTGTCGAGTTGAACGAGGATTGTGTGCTTGTCCATCGGCGTGCGGAATGAGGTGGGGCGAACTCCGTTTTAGCGCCGGACCCGAAGGGCCGCAGTCGCCCCGGCGGGGCGACCGCTAAACCACCAACAACCAGCGACTACTTGGGGCTGTACGGGTGCTTGACGGTGTCCTTCTTGGCGGTGATCTCGGCGACCGTCGGCGTGCCAGCCATCGCGCTCTTGATGGCCATTTTCGTGGCCGCGTAGTTGTACTCGAAGATCTTGTTGTCGTCCGCCGCCTGCCAGTGGATGAACACGCCGCACACGATGACGTAGTCTTCGGCCTTGCTCGCGGGGATGACGCCTTCGACGACGCTGTCCGCGACCGCGCGGGCGACGGCCGCTTGCGCCGGGCCGAACATCTGAACGGCCTGCTTCGCACCCTTGATGGTGACCTTGGTGATCATCACCGTGGCTGGCTTGCAGATCAGGTTCGGGGCGATGACCGCGAGCAGGCTGGAGTGGCCCTGGCTTTGGGTCGCGAGTGCGTTCGCGAACGCGACGCCGACCGGCCCGGTCTTGTCGCCGATCAGCAGGTCGATGTGCGCGATTTCGTTGCCGTCGCCGACCAGACCTTCGCCGATGAACATGGACATCGTAGCGCCTCGGAGTGTGAAGAGGTAATGCGTGGACCGACGGCGTAGATGGTAGCGGGGCGGCGCGCGAAGGCAAACGGATTTCGCATTACGACAGCGGTGGACGCCCTCGCTTCGCAGAGAATCGTCACACGTGATCGGGTAATCGCTGTAACTCCGGGAACGCGGTCACGGTCTGGTCGGGCGTGTGGTTGAACACGACTCGCCCCGCGGTGTGCCAGTTCCCACGGTGGAACGTGAACACCGCCGTCGCCGGGCGCGGCTCGCGAGCCGCGGGCACGTTCTCCATGTCGCCGCCCGCCACCGGTTCAAACTCCACCAGCACCGGCACCAGCGCAACGACCCCGCCAGTCGCGGTGTCGCGGACAAGCACCGCGTCGCCGGTGATGCGACACGCAACCCACCGTAGCCCGCGCGGCAGCCCGGTCGCACCCGCCGCCTTGAGTAATTGTTCTTCAAACCGCTCGTGCTGGAGCCGGAACAGTTCGCGGCACCGTTCGACGTGAACCACCCGGCCGAGGTACCAGAGCCAGCGCACCACAATCGCGACGATCGCGAGGAACATCATGCTGCCGGCGAACCACCACCACAAGCTGCCCATGGATCGCTACCTCGCGAAGATGCCGACACGGTCGCGGCGCAACAGCGGGATGGCGCGTGCCGCCCGCTCTTCCTGCCCGGCGTGATGACTCATCTTGAATGGCTCCGCCTTCACTATTTGCTCAGCCGTCAGTCCGGCTTTGGCCTGCGCCGCGATGCCCGCGTAATCGCCCGCGACTTGCGCCCCGTTCATCATGCCGGCGCCGGTGTTGCCGGGGATCGCGATCGCCGCCGCGACGCACAGCGCGATCGGAATCCACTCCCCCCCCAATTTCACCCACGAGAGATACGCCGTCGCGAGCAGCGGCCACGTGAGCAGTGAGTATCGCGACCACAGCCCCATCGGGTGTTCTTGCGAGAACCCGCCCCGGCCAACGCCGACCGCGACCGCGACCCCGGTCACCCCGGCTGCGACCGCGATCAGTCCCGTGACCGAGAGACGTTCGCTGGGTTTGTTCCATCGCCCGGAGAGCAACAGATAGAGTGTCGCACTCCCGATCACGAGCAGACCGGGGAACACGGCCCACCACACCGCGCTCAGTCCGATCCCGAGCGACATCGCCAGTACCTGACCTGTCACGTTGGTCACCGCTACCAAGTCGGAACTCGGTGGCGGGTGGTGTGGCGGCCGGTGGTAGCCCTGAAAGTACACCCCGAGGTACGCGAGCGGTAGTGCCGCAAGCAGGAGTAACAGCAGTGCCCTGCCTTTCGCTCCACCACGCCAGACGCTCACCGCAACGAACACCAGCCATGCGCCGACCACTGGCACGAGTACCAACCCCGAACCGCCGGTGAGCGCGAGCAGCATCAAGCACGCGCCCGCGATCATGCCGGACCGAAGCGCGTTCTCGCGTGTGGTGCGCAGCGCGACGACCGCGAGGGCAGTCGCTAACACTGCGAACAGCACAAAGCACACCTGGTAGCCCATCACGAAATTTTCCCAGTGCCCGATGTGCAGCAGCGAGACCGGGAAGAACGCATCCGCCCAGTGCGGCTTGCCTCGCAGTTTGTCCGCGAGGCGGATGAGGAACAACGCCAGTGCCGCAAGCATCGCGACTTGGAGGACCATCCCGGCCCGGAAGTCGCGTGTGAGTTTGAAGTACGCGAACACGATCGCTCGCGGCAGCGGCATCCGGTGCTCGTTGTGTTGCTGCCACAGCCACGGCACGACTGGTTCGTCGCCGAGCAGTGCCGGGACGAACTCCCACTCGTCGGCGTAGGGTGCGTTGGTGCCGAGCATCCCAACGAACGCGAGCGCGCAGAGAACGAAGAGGAGCCACACCGCGATGAGTGCTCGGCGCAGTGAACGGGGGACCGCGCTTGTCGCCGGGGGGGTGGATGCGTAAGTTTGTGTCATCGGTTTGACATTCGGAGCGGCTCTTTCACGGAGTGCAGTATATGGTCGAGCGGCGTATTGAACTGGACCGGCGCTACATGCGCAAGAAGAAGATGAACAAACTGAAGGCGCAACTGGAGACCGCGACCGGCGAGGCGCGTGAGAAGTTGCTGTACAAGATGCGCCGCATCAGCCCGTTCTGGACCGAACCGGCGAAGCCGGAAGGAAAGTGATTGTCGAAAGCTACGTGACAAGTTGCAAGTCGTCATCTCGCGACTTGTTGCGTAGCACCGTCAATCACGACCAACAACAACCTACTTCAGCAATTCCAGGTCTTGCCAGAACCCGGGGTACGTCTTCGCGACGCACCCCGGATTACGAATCGCCACACCCGGTATCTTCAGCCCAACCAGCGCTAAACTCATCGCCATGCGGTGATCGTTGTAAGTATCGACCGCGACGCCGCGAAGCGGCTTCGGCGTGATCGTCAGCCCATCCTCTCGCTCCTCGACTCCCGCGCCGAGTTTGCGCAGTTCGGTCGCGAGCGCCGCGATGCGGTCCGTCTCCTTGTGTCGTATGTGCCCGACATTACGGATGTTTGTCGGCCCGTCGGCGAAGCACGCGACCGCACCGAGCGTCATCACGGTGTCACTAATGTCGTTCATATCGACATCGACGCCGTGAAGCGTGCCACCGTGCACAGTGATGCCCGCGTCACACTCCTCAACGCGACAGCCCATCTGCGCGAGCACATCGACAAACCGCACGTCGCCTTGCAGCGACGCGCGGTTCAGGCCACTGACGGTGACTCGTCCGCGGGTGATGGCCGCCGCGGCCCAGAAGTACGACGCGGCGGACGCATCGGGTTCGATCGTGTAAGCGCCGCAGAAGTTCCGCCCCTGGTTCGGTCGGAAGCGGTAGCGGTGTCCCGGACCGACATCGACCTCGTACCCGAACTGACGGATCATCGCGAGCGTCATGGCGACGTAAGGTTCGGACACGAGCGGGCCGTCGATCTCGATAACGGTTTCGGTCGAGGTGAATGGCCCGACCATGAGCAGACCGCTAAGGAACTGGCTGCTCCTGTCGCCGCGAATCCGCGCCGTACCACCCATCGCACCGGTCGCGGTCACGACGACCGGCGGGCACTCGTTGCCACGTTCACTCCGCGCGTCTACGCCGAGTTGCCGCATCCCGTCGAGCAGTTCCTCGATGGGGCGCTCGCGCATCCGTGGCACCCCGTCGAGCCGGTAGCGGCCCTTCAGTGTGCCGAGCATCGCGGTGAGGAAACGAATCGTCGTTCCGGAGTTCGCGACGAACAAATCCGCAGTTGGCGGGGCCGCTTCGAGTTGTTCGGGATGCGAAATGAAGATGCACGTCGGGTCTTTGTCATCGATCTCAAAATCCAACCCGAGCGCGCCGAGCGTGCGGAGCGCACCGAGCATGACCGCGGTGTCTTCGCTCTGCAACGCGCCGCGCAACTCGCACGAGTGAATCCCACTCAGCGCCGCGAGGACCAGCGCGCGGTTGGTGATGCTCTTGCTGCCGGGAACAGCGACAGTCGCATTCACGGGCTTCGCCAGTGGCGCGATTGCGAGTTCTGGTGGGTAGACGAAGTCGGACATGGTGTTATTTTCGCCGCGTGCGGCGTAGCGGGGTGCCCGCTACGCCGCACGCGGCTCAGGTGGGGTACGTCACTCGCATCAGAAACAAACCTTCAGGCGGCGCAGTCGGTCCTGCCAGCCTTCTATCCATCGCGTGAAGCACTTCAGCGATCTGCGTTTCCGGCCAGAAGCCGCGGCCGACTTGCACCAGGCTCCCCGCGATCGCCCGCACCATGTTATAGAGGAAGCCGTTTGCCTCCACGTCGATCCAGATGCATTCGCCAAAGCGGTTCACGCTCAGGTGCGTGATGGTCCGCACGCTCGTGAGGCGGTTCGGCCACTCCGTCTCGAAGCACCGGAAGTCGTGCTGACCAACGAGGCACCGCGACGCACGCAACATCGCAGTTGCGTTGAGCGACTGCCGCACGAACCACGCGTACTTCCGCAGGAACGGGTCTTGAATGCGGCCGTCCTGAATGACGTAGCGGTACTTTTTCCGCACCGCGTCCTTGTTCGCGCAGAAGCTCTGCGGCACCTCGACCACTTTGCGAACGCTCACGTCTTCGGATAGCTTCGCGTTGATCGCTTTGAACAGCACTTCGCACGAGAGCTTGCTGGCGGTGTAGAAGTTCGCGACCTGTCCGACCGCGTGAACGCCGGAATCGGTGCGCCCGCTACAGTTCACGCGAACGCGATCTTCGCGTGTGATCTCGATGATCGCCTTCTCGATGGTCTCTTGCACCGTGCGGCGGCCGGGCTGCGTCTGCCAGCCGAAGAAGTCCGTCCCGTCGTAGCGGATCGTGAGTTTGAGGTTGCGCATAAGACAGAAGAGTGATTAACCACAAAGGCACAAAGGACACAAAGAAAGCAGAAGAGAATGCCGCGTTTCCAAGACAAGACTTTTCTGGCCTTCCTCTTCTTTGTGTTCTTTGTGCCTTCGTGGTTAATCGCTCTTCTCTTCTTCACTTTACAATGCCGCGTTTCACCAACTCTTCGGCGCACTGCACCGCGTTGCTCGCGGCGCCTTTGCGGAGGTTGTCCGCGACGACCCACAGGCACAGCGCGTTCGGGTTGCTCGGGTCTTGTCGCACGCGGCCCACGAACGTGTGGTCGCTCCCCTCTGCGTGGATCGGCTGCGGGAACTCGCCCTTCGTTTCGTCCATGAACACCACGCCGGGCGCCTTCGCGAGCGCGGCTTTGGCGTCGGCGACCGACAACGGTCGCGCGAACTCCACCGTGATCGATTCGCTGTGCGCGACTTTCACCGGGACGCGGACGCAGGTAGGGCAAACACCAATGGTGGCGTCGCCCAGGATCTTACGCGTTTCGTTGATGACTTTGTTCTCTTCTTCCGTGAAGCCGTTTGGGTCGAGCGTCCAGTCGAGCGTGATGACGTTCCCCGCGAGTTGCGCCCGGTGCGCCGTTGGGGCCGGCACCGGCTTCCCCGCGGCCCACGCGCTCACCTGCGCGTTAAAGTCGGTCAAGCCCGTCGCGCCCTTGCCCGAGGACGACTGGTAGGTCGAAATGACGATGCGTTTCACCGTTGCGAGGTCGTGCAGCGGTTTGAGCGCGACGCATAGCGGAATCGCGACGCAGTTTGGGTTCGCGACGATGCCTTTCTTGATGTGGTGAAGCTGCTCCGCGTTCACCTCGGGCACCACCAGCGGGCAGTCCGGGTCCATGCGCCACGCGGACGAGTTGTCCACGACGATCGCGCCGGCTTTCGCGGCGATGGGCGAATATTGTTTGCTCACCGAACTCGGCGTACTGCTCAGGACGATCTGCGTGTCCGCGAACGCTTCCGGGCGGATCCGTTCGACGGTGTACTGTTTCCCCGCGAACTCGACGGATTTACCGGCGCTCTTCTCGGAAGCCAGAAATTTGATCGATTTGATTGGGAAGTTGCGCTCCTGGAGCACCTTCCGAATCAGATCGCCCACGGCACCCGTCGCACCGACAACCGCCACGTTCACGGACACGGTACCACCTCGGAAGTTGGAGATAAGGCGAGAGATTACGCCCACTGAAACCATATGAAATCTCGTTGACAAGGCGCGAGGTAGAGTGTCACGTTTAGAGTCCGCCCCGCAGGGGCGATAGAGGTTATGCCATGCGTATCGCCATCGGCGGGTTCATGCACGAGTCGAACACCTTCGCCCCGCTGCTAACGGGGCCGCAACGGTTCCGCGACGGCAGCCTCACCTACGGCGACGCGGTGATTCCGATCTGGCAGGAGGCGCACCACGAAGTCGGCGGGTTCATCGCGGGAGCGGCGCAGTTCGGCTACGAACTCGTCCCGGTTGCGATGGCGTGGGCAACACCGGCCGGACCGGTCACGGACGAGTTCTTCAACCACTTCACCGACGCGCTCGCGACCGGGCTGAAGCTCGCTCGCGCCGACGGTGTGTTGATCGCGCTGCACGGCGCGATGGTCACCCCCCAACACCCGGACGCGGACGCGGAGGTGCTCCGAAGGCTTCGTGCCGCGCTTGGGCCGAACGTGCCGCTCGCGGTGTCGCTCGACTTTCACGGGAACGTGTCGCCGCAGATGGCGGAGACCGCGAACGCGCTCGTTGGCTATCAAACGTACCCGCACGTCGATCAGCGGCAGCGCGGACTGGTCGCAGCGGAGTTGCTTTCGCGCGCGGTGAAGGGCGAGATTCGCCCGGTGTGCCACGTCGCCAAGCCGCCGATGCTGTTAAACCTGCTCGGTCAGGACACCGCACGCGAACCGATGGCTGGCTTGATGCGCACGGCTCGCGACATGGAGAAACAACCGGGCATTCTCTCGGTGAGCCTGATGGCCGGCTTCCCCTATGCGGACGTGCCGGAGATGGGCGCGAGCGTGATCGTCGTCGCCGATGGCAACCGCAGTCATGCGAAGGCCGCTGCGGACGAACTCGCGAACGCGATGTGGTCCGTGCGCGAACAACTCAACGTGATCAGCCCGCAACCGGAAGAAGCGGTTCGCCGGGCGCTTGCCTGCATGAAGACGCCGGCGCTGCTCATCGACCTCGGTGATAACATCGGCGGCGGGTCCGCGGGCGACGGAACCGTGCTGCTCGCGGAGTTGCTGAAGCAGAAGGCGAAGGGGTTCGTGGTCGTGCTTCACGCGCCCGCTGCCGTCGAACAGGCGAAGACTGCGGGCGTGGGGGGGAGGTTGGAAGTCACCGTCGGCGGCGCAACGGGACCGCTTCACGGCGACCCGGTTCAGGTTCGCGGCACGGTGCGCTCGCTTCACGACGGAAAGTGGGTGGAGGTGGAATCGCGGCACGGCGGGCGCCGGCAGAACGATCAGGGGCACACCGCCGTACTCGACCTTGCCGACGGCAACCTGCTCGTGCTGAACACGCTCCGCACGCCGCCGTTCAGCCTCGGTCAGCTCACGAGCCTTGGCATCGACCCAAAGCACGCGCGTGCGGTCGTGGTGAAAGCCGCAGTCGCGTACAAGGCCGCGTACGCACCGGTGGGCGGCGAGATCATCGAAGTGGACACGCCTGGTCTCACCGCGATCAACGCGGCGCGCTTCGAGTACAATCGCATCCACCGGCCGATGTACCCGCTGGACTGATACGCTCAACGGTTCGCAGACTTCAGCCAGGGCGACGCACGGATTGATCTTGGGCAAGGTAGCTTGGTTGGGTATGGATCGTGCTCCTCTGTGTGGAGCCGCTCATGGCCCGATCGCTGGTCGAACGTCTTGGCGAACTGACCGACCCACGCGACCGGCGAGGG
>SXID01000128.1 GCA_005772955.1 Planctomycetia bacterium | reverse complement strand
GAAGGCTCAACGCCAGGAGGGTTCCTTCGGAACAATGAAGCTCTCACCCATCGCCAAAAAGTTACAGAAACTCATCGACGGGGAAGACGCGAACTCGGCCGAACGCGGCTGAGTTACAAGTCCACAGCGCAAGCCCCTCCGATAAGAGGTATCATACCACCTTGCCCCGGATCGCACGCACCCGGATCGCGTATGAATTCTCGCCACCCCTTCGCCCCGTGTTTCGACCCCGCCGTGCCGCGGCGCGCCGTGCTTCGGGCCGGCGCACTGAGTCTGTTCGGCCTCGGATTGCCGCAGATGCTCGAAGCGCAACAGCTTCGCGACCCCAAGGAACGGCGACACGCGAAAGCGTGCATCGTGCTGTTCATGTGGGGCGGGCCGGCGCAGCAAGACACCTGGGACATGAAGCCCGACGCACCCGACGTGTATCGCGGCGAGTTCAAGTCGATCGCGACAAGCGTGAACGGGCTGCGGGTCTGCGAACACCTGCCGGAGCTGGCGCAGCGGGCGCACGAGTTGTGTCTGATTCGCTCAATGACGCACAACGACGTGAACCACCTGACCGCGACGCACCACCTGTTGACCGGAAAGCCCGCACCGCCGGGGCCGCTCTCCGACGACTGGCCGAATTACGGCGCGGTTCTCGCCAAGATGGGCCGCGGGCGTGGTCCGCTGCCGCCTTACGTTTCGATGATGCCGATCGTTCCCAACGGCGCGCCGCGATTCGTTGAGGAAAGTCACGGGCAAGGCGCGGGCATTCTCGGACCAGTTCACAACCCGATGCGGATCGACGCGGACGGTTCCAAACCGGATTACCGCGTCGGCGAGTTTGAACCGCGCACCGACGTGAGCGAGTCCCAACTCCGCGACCGTGAAGGTTTGCGGAAATCGCTCGACGGGCAGGCGCGGAAGTTCGAGAGTCAGGCCGGCGCGGAGGCGATGGGGGCGCATTACGACCGCGCGTTCTCGCTGCTCAACACACCCGCCGCGGCGCGGGCGTTCGACATCTCACGCGAACCACGAAAGGTCCGCGAGCGGTACGGCATGAACCCACACGGACAGTCGGTCCTGCAAGCGCGGCGCCTGGTCGAAGCCGGCGTGCCACTCGTCACGGTGTTCTGGCCGAACGACGGCACCACGAACGTGAGCGTGTACTGGGACACGCACAACCGCAACTTTTTGGATCTGAAAACGCGTCTCTGCCCGACCACCGATCAGGCGTTCTCCGCGCTGCTCGACGACCTGAAGTCTCGCGGGTTGCTCGACGACACGCTGATTGTGTGGACAGGCGAGATGGGTCGCACGCCGAAGGTCGGGCAGTCGGTGCCGGGCGGCGCTGGCGCGGGGCGCGACGGCCGCGACCACTGGGGTAAAGTGTTCACGTCGATCCTCGCCGGTGGCGGCGTGAAGGGTGGCACCGTGTACGGTTCAAGTGACCGGTTCGCATCGGAGCCGGCCACGAACCCGGTCCCGCCGACGGATCTCGCGGCGACCGTGTACCACTGCCTCGGGGTCGAGCCACGCACCGAAATCCACGACCGTCTCGGACGCCCGCTCACCCTCTGCGAAGGCAAGGTCATCGACGCCGTGTTAAAGTGATGCTCACGCGAACAGCGCGATCAGGTCCGCGACACTCGTGAGCTTCTCCAAATCCCAACAGCGGGCGAGGATTTCGTCCGCCTTCGCCTTGCCGTATTTTGGCTCCGCGACGCGGCGGAACTTCGTCTCCACTTCCGCGTCGGTCATCGGATTCCCGGCATGACCGCGCGGAAACTCTACCTCGCGCACAAGTGTGCGCCCGTCGGTCAGTGTGACGGTGATCCGGTTCGGGATGCCGGTGGGATAGCGTGGGTCGAGCGTGCCATCGTGCCGCACCTTCACCTTGCCAGTGAACGCGACCAACCTCGGGTTGGTGAAGTGCGACTCATCGAATGTTTCCAGGTACACGTCGCCGTCGTGGAGCGCCGCGGCGGTGCAGTACGGGAGGCTGTGGTCCGCGGTCTCGCGGGTCTTCGGGGCCCACGCTTCGGGGTATTTCCCGATGATGCTGTAGCTCGCCTCGAAAGTCGCGATGTCGATGCTCGCCACGTTCGACACGTCGCCCTTGAGTTCAGCCCGGAGTTGCAGCGCGGCGTCGATGGCGCTTTGCGAATGGTATTCCGCGGGCCAGAACTTGATGTACGTCTTGTTGATCATGAAGCCATCGGCGTTGCCCGGTTCGCTGCCGAATGGCGCCGGCGTGAACACCTCGCGCGCCACCAGTTTGAAGAACCCCAGATCGCCTTCGAAGATCGGGGCCGGCCCGGTCATGCCATCGGCCGCAAGCGTGGCCGCGAACACGCCGTTGCGGGCCGCGTTCGCGAACGCGCAGCCCTTCCACATGCTCAACTCGCCGCTGCGCGTCTGCCGCAGCGCGACGTTGCACACGCCCGCCAACCCAACAGTGTGGGTGAGCTTCGTTGAGTCCAGCCTCATCAGCTTCGCGGCGGCGACCGCCGACGAGATCGCGCCGTAGGTGACGTGATCGACGCCGTGTTTGCGGAGGCTGGCCGCGTCGCAGAACCGGCACTGGATTTCGTACGCGAGTACGCTCGCAGTGATGAGATCTTTGCCACCGGCGCCGACCGCTTCGCCGACTGCGAGCACTGCCGCGAGGTTGTCGCTCGGGTGCGCCGGTTCCTTGCTCAGATAGGTGTCGTTGAAATCCAGATATCGGATCAGCAGGCCGTTCACGAACGTGGCCCATTCGACGCTCGACTTGCCACCCGCGAGGATCGACGCGCCGGGGTTACTCGATACACGCGCAGCGCACTTCTTGGCGATCGCGTAAGCGTCGGACGGCATCGCGCCTATCGCCGTGGCGAACGAGTCGATGAACCGCCGTTTCGTCTCGTGAACGGCATCTCTGGGGAGCTTGTCGAACGTGAGATAGGTGGCGTACTCGGCCAGCCTTGCGGCGAGTGTGGGGGGCATCGCAAACATCCCTGTGTGAGAGTGAACGAGAGGGATGTTCTACGAATCAGCGCGACGAAGAAACCTCTCCCCCCAGCCCCCTCCCCTAAGAAGAGAGGGGGAGCAAGCATTGTAAGCCCCTCCCTTCTTAGGGGAGGGGTTGGGGAGGGGTGTGCTACGCCACAGCGCGAAGCGGCGCGCCCCAACCCGTTGTAACGAACCCTCGATACCACTCCAGCGTTTCCGCCAGCGATTCAGTGAATGTGAGGCTCGGCGCCCAGCCCAGTGGGTTCGCCAGCGGCGCGGACTTCGGCAGTTCCGGCGTGCCAGCGTTGAACACGTCGTGCACCGCAGCGGCCATGCGCCGGTCGCTCAGCAACCAACCGCTACGGAACGTGTAGTCACCCGGTCCGTGCGTCGCCACGTCTTCGGCCACACGCAGGAGCGCGCGAGCGGCGTCGCGGATGTACACGAAGTCGGTGGGGGGACCATCAGCCGGTAGCACCACCGCTTCGCCCGCGTGGAGCGCCGTCGCGGTTGCGGGCACCGTGCGAAACACCTTCCGGTCGCCAGGTCCGAACACCGCGCCGAACCGCGCCACGCTCAATCCTTCGTCGTGGGGCGGTTCATCGGTGTTCGCGAGAACGACTTGGTGCAGCGGGCGCGCGGTCACGACCGGAAGACGGCGCGAGTACCGTTTCGCGGCTTCGAGAACGGTGGGCGTGCAACGGTCCTCACCAATCGGGTCGGTCGCGCCGAGATGGAACACCGCGACGACCTCGTGGACAGACATCGCGGAGTGAAGTCTGAAAATATTGTCAGCGCGGCCATGAATGAATTGCACGCGCCCGCCCTGCCCCGGCCCGAAGATGTCGTTACCGGGACGCTCGTGAACCAGGCCCACAACTTCGGCGCCAATAGCGAACAACTCGCGCGCCACCGCACCGCCCAGAAATCCGGTGCAGCCGGTGACCAGCACCCGCCGGCCACGCCAGCGGGAAGTTTCGTCGGCCATTTGTCGCCTCCGTGCGCATCTCTTGGGCAACGCAGACTAGCACTCCGCCGAACCGCGGGTCAAGCCGAAGGCGCGGGCGCGGGTGCCGCGGGAGGCTCTTCGGACCCCGGCGGCCACAGCCACAGCAGCACGCCCAGCGCAACGAGCGGAAACAGTCCGATGCCGCCCAACACCCACTCGTAGGATTTCGTCGCATCGCAGATCCACCCTTCCAGCGGGTACAGGAGCGCGAGCGACAGGTGCGCCGATGCGCCGAGCGTACCGGTCACTTTCCCCTGGTGCTTCGACGACAGTTCCTGGCTCAGTGCGAAGTACGTCGGGAACAGTCCCAACGCGCCGAACGCCACCACGAGTAGCCCGGTCTGGAGCGGCCAACCCCCCGGCAAGAACGGCACCGCGACGGTGGTGACCGTGAGCAGTGAGCAACAGGCAAACATCAGCACCCGGCTCCGGTGAAGAGGCATCCCACGCCGGAACAGATACAGCGTGAGCAGTCCAGCGGTCCACGTACCGATGTCCGCGAGCAGGTAATATGCAGTCGTGAACTCACTCATCTGCTTGAGCGAATAGCCTCGCTGTTCGCGCAGGTACAGAGGCAGCCACGTGCGATACCCGTGCCAGGTAAAGTTGACGCACAAAGCCATCACGAACAAGACCCAGAACCGTCGGTCGCGGAACACGTCTGTGAACCGCGTCGCACCCTGGTGCGCCGGTGGCGCACCGCTCGCGTCGGTTGGGTTGATCATTCGATTCGGAACTGTGATGAACCACAACGCCACCCAAACCAGACCGAGACACCCGATCACCCGGAATGGGATGCGCCACGTGTCGACCTTGCCGTTCGCCTCGGCCCACTGAAGGATCACTAACACCAGCATCGGCGTGATGACCGCGCCGAGAGCGGTGCCACTCCCGAACAGCGAGTTGCCAAACGACCGCTCCGCGGGCGGGAGCACGGTTCGCGTCGTACGGAGAGCGCATGGCCAGTTCCCCGCCTCGAACAACCCGAGCAGGAACCGACAGGAGAGGAGCATCCAGAACGTACTGGCGAACCCGGTCAGCACTCCAGCCGCCGACCAACCCAGAACCATCAGCGGGTACACCCACCGCACGCTCACACGATCCACGACGTAGCCCGTGGTGATGGCCCCGATCGCAAACGCCAGCGAGAACACGCTCTCGAGCCAACTGTACTGCTCGTTGTTCAGTTGGAAGGCGTCCTTGATCTCCTTCGCCATCTGGTTCAGGGCCATGCGGTCCATATAGTTGATGACGGTCGCCTGCATCAACAGGAGACACACCCACCACCTCCACGGAGACGGGGCAGACACGGGCGACGGAGCGGTAGTCATGTGACAGCGCGGGTGGCAGTTTGTGGGAGAGCGACCCGCACACCTTACCCGACCACACGACGACAAGCCAGCGACGAGGACAAACTGACATGGTGACGGGATCAACGCGAGGTGTGCCGGTTCACCGGCTGGCGTGGGCCGGGATCGTCACCGCGGTGTTCGCCGGTCTCCTCGCGCTTTACGGCTCGATGCACGCGGAGAAGCACTTCGCGCACAGCCCGTTGCGCGAAGCCCGCGAACAGGCCGTGCTCCCGCCGCGACAACAAGAGCCATTTGGGGAATACGTCCGCACGCGTTCAGCGGAAGAAACCGCCCGCAGTCGAGCTTCGCGGGGGTGGCGTTGGGTCTCAACGACATGGCACACGATGGTCGCGGCAGTGCAGTGGGGGGACCGCTGGATTCTGACCCACACCACGAACTCTAAGATTGCAAACTCCTCACTCCAAATCTTCGTCTACGTGCTGCCGTTCGTGCTGGGCGTCGGTGCCGCGCTCACCGGCGGTTCCGCGATGAACGCGGTCCAGCGGTCCGGCGGCCGGTGCGTGGGCAACACGCTCGCGGTGTTCTCAATGCTCGTGGGCGGGCTAGCGGCAGTCGTCGCCGGCTGCATGATGATCGCCCTGTATGTGTGGCCTCGCGTGCCGTCGCTGTACACGACATAAGACGCTTGCGCGGCCCCTTCGGGTCCAACACTAAACAGGGGCAAGTTGGAGGGGTGAAGATGATTCTGGCTCATCACCTCATCTACAGCGCGTATGGGTTCTGGCTTCCCAACGACCCCAGAGGGTCCGAGTCCAGTTTCGTGCGCAACGAGATACTGCGCGAGTTCGGCCCGGCCACGAAGGTACACGAACATGAGTTCGTCGCGCACAAGCCTCACGACCGCGCGAAGCGGCTAGCCGCAAAGGCGGCACTCGAGTACGCGCCGGTGCGATTCACAGGGATTCAGGCGCGAGCCATCGGCACGGGTTATCGGAACGGCGTGCAGCGGTCGAAGCTCACGATCTGGGCGTGTGCCGTCATGCCCGACCACGTTCATCTGGTGGTTGCCGCACACAAGTATCCCATCGAAACACTTGCCAACTTGCTGAAGGGCGAAGCAACCAAGCAACTCCTGGCCGACGGGCTGCATCCCTTTCAAGACATCAAGGTGTACCGGGATCGGCCGCCGCCGTGCTTCGCGCGAAAGTGGTGGGTGATCTACAAGGACAACGACGAAGCCGTCGTGAATGCGATCACGTACGTGGAACGCAACCCTCTGAAGGCGGGGCTACCGGCGCAGAAGTGGAAGTTCGTTGCGCCGCACCCAGAGGCGCACCCGCCCACGCAAGAGGAGAAATGAAGACCGCCCCGCTGGGGCGGACGCTAAACGGCGCGCCTCCTATCCCAAACCAGGGGTAAGGGGCGCGCCGTTTAGCGTCCGCCCCAGCGGGGCGGTCTTCTCGTTTCTACGTTGCCGCAGGTGCTGCGCTCGCAGCATCGATCTTCGCCTGTAGCTCTGGCGTCACCTTGCCCTTGCCCTTGCACTTGGGATACTTCGAGCAGCCCAGGTAGTATCCTGGCCCAAAGCGCGACTTCATCAACTTCATCGAAGCACCGCACTCCGGGCACAGGTCGCTGATCGGCACGGCCAGCACCGGGTCTGCCTTCTTCTCGGTCTTCTCCGGCATCGGCGGGAGAATGTCTTTGAGTTTCTCCTTCAGCTCCGCGTTGATCGACTTCGCGTTTTTGCACTTTGGGTAGCCCGAGCACGACAGGAACGGTCCACGCCACGCGACCTTGATCACCATCGGGCTGTTGCACTTCTCGCACAGGATGCCCGTGTCCGCAGGCTTCACCGGGGCGCCCTCGGCGTCCGCATCCGAGATGAACTTGCACTTCGTGTCCGGGCACTGCACATACTTCTTGCCGACCTTGCTCTCCTTGAGCAGGACGTTGTGCTTCTCGCACTTTGGGCACTTGTGTTTTGTCGGAAGCGCGGTGACGGTGCGCACACCCGCGTCTGTCTCGTTCATCGTGGTGGGGCAGTCAGGCGCGTTTTCGCACGTGTAAAACACGCCGAACCGCCCGACCTTCCGCACCATGAACTTCGCGCACGCTGGGCACACGATGTCCGTGACCGTTGGGCCTTCGCGTTCGGCTTCGCCCGGCCTGGGTTGGATGTACTTACACGCCGGGTCGTCGCCGTAGCCGGTGCAGCCGACGAAGAACCCGCCGGTCACCGCGCTGTAACGTTTTTGCAACGGTTTGCTGCACTTCGGACACATCTCGCCGGTCAGTTCGCGGGCCACCGGCATGTCGGTGTCGGCCGACTTCAGTGTCTTCGAGAACGGCCCCCAGAACTCGTCGAGAACGTCCTTGTACTTGAACTTGCCCGTTTCGATCTCGTCGAGTTCCGTCTCGAAGTGACTCGTGAACTGCAAGTCCATGATGTTCGGGAAATGCTTCACCAACAGGTCGGTGACCACTTTCCCGATCTCGGTGGCGAAGAACCGCCCGCGATCCTGCGTGACGTACCCGCGTTTCTGGATGGTCGCGATGATGCTCGCGTAGGTACTCGGCCGGCCGATGCCTTCCTTTTCGAGCGCCTTCACGAGCGAACCTTCGTTGAAGCGCGGCGGCGGTTGCGTGAAGTGCTGGCTCTCGAACAGGTCCAGCCGATTCAGCACGTCCTTTTCCTTCACCGGCGGAAGCTCCGCGTCTTCCTGTTTGCCAACGGGCGGAAGCACGCGGCGGTAGCCGTCAAACGCGATCACCCGCCCGTTGGCGCGGAACAGCCCGCGGCCCGCGGTGATGTCGTAGGTCGTCACCTTCAGCTTCGCGGGCATACACTGGCTCGCGACGAACCGCTTCCAGATCAGTTCGTAAAGCCGGTACTGGTCGCCGCCCAAACCCATCGCTTGAGCGCGCGCCGGGGTGATGGTCACATCCGTGGGCCGGATCGCCTCGTGACCTTCCTGCGCACCCTTGTTGGACGCGTAGGTATTGGGCGCCGGCGGCAGGTAGTTCACACCGAGCCGGCCGTCTGTCTTGATGTAATCGCGCACCGCGGTGAGCGCGTCGTTCGACACGCGCGTGCTGTCAGTACGCATGTAAGTGATGAGCGCCGTCTGGCCCATGCCGGTCAGTTCGATGCCTTCGTAAAGCTTCTGCGCGGTCTGCATCGTGCGGCTCGCGCTGAACTTCATGCGGGCGTTCGCCTGCTGTTGAAGCGTGCTCGTGGTGAACGGCGCGAGCGGTCGGTCGAGCCGGTCCTTCTGCTCCACCTTCGTGACCACAAATGGCACCCCCGCGAGCGCCGCGACGACCGCATCGGCTTCGGTTTCGTTCGTCAACTTCGGCTCAGCGTTGTCCCACTTTACCATGTTCGCGAGGAACGCATCCTTTGGCGGCGTGGGAATGCTCGTCCCGTCAGCCGCTTGCGGCTTAGCGGGCGAGTCGCCTTCACCACCCTCGGGTGCGTCCGATGTCTCGGTGTCCACGACCGGTTCGTCGTCGCCTTGCGTGTCCTCTTCGCTCGGCTTGTGCCACGCGACCGCCTTCGGCCCCTCTTTCTTCTTGGCGAGAATCTTGGATTTCGCCGGGTCAGCAATCCACGGTACGACTACACCCGGCGCGGACAGCAACGCCGTGATCTTCCAGTATTCTTCCGACTTGAACGCTTCGATCTCGCGCTCGCGGTCCACGATCAATTTGACTGCGACCGACTGCACTCGGCCCGCGCTCAATCGGTTCGCGACCTTCTTGCCAAGTAGGTTCGACAAGGGAAAGCCCACGACGCGGTCCATCGCCCGGCGTGCTTCTTGCGCCAGCACGCGCTGGGTGTTGATCTTCTCCGCAGCAGCGAGTGCGTCGTTTACGGCCTTCTTCGTGATCTCGTTGAACCGGATGCGGAACGTGGTCGCGTCTGGGAGGTTGAGTTCATCCGCGATGTGCCACGCGATTGACTCGCCCTCGCGGTCGGGGTCGCTTGCGAGGTAGACGTTGTTGGCCTTCGCAGCCTCGCGTCCGATCTCGCCGAGAATGTCCTTCGCCGATCGGAAGCGCCGGCCGCCTTTCGCCGCGTCCTTGCTGCCGTCGTCCACGGTGTAGCGCAGTTTCCAGCCGTTGGCGATGTCGATGCCCGCGATCTCCTCGCCCTTCTTCTTCTTGGTGTCGAGGTCGCGAACGTGGCCGTAACTGGCGAGCACGCGGAAGTTCGGCCCGAGATACTTGTTGATCGTCTTCGCCTTCGCGGGCGACTCGACAACGACGAGGTCGAAGTTGCCGCGTGGACCACTCGGGGCAGCGACTCGCGCCGGTGCGTCAGGGGTGTCAGCGACTGCGGCCTTCAGATCAGCCTTTTTCGCACGGGGCTTCTTGGGCGCCGCGGGCTTGTCGCTGGTCGGCTTCTTCTTGGGAGTCGGCACTCGGGGTCACTCCATCAACAGGGGCGGGGATCACCCCTTGTATACTGGGGCGAACGGGGACTCGTTTCCAATTGTTCCGGACAATACAATCACTACAATCGGCTAACCGGTCGAATGCAGTCAACGGGCCATCATCGCCCATAACCCTTAATACAGTGCTACGAAGGCTGTCAACCCCCCCGCCTTCCCGCAGACGGCCAACCGCCGCCGCAAATTGAGGAATAGCAATGGCCTACAACCCGTTCAACATTTTCCGGCGGAACCAAAAGGCGCTGTTCGCGGTGCTGACCGTCTTCATCATGATCATGTTTACGCTGTCGTTCGGGTCCGGCGACTTCTTCGAGCGGTTCGCGAAATGGATCGGCAGCAAAGGTAAAGGTGACGCCGTTTGCAAGATCGACGGCGACACGGTCAAGGACGGCGAACTCGCGAAGGTGCGTCGCGCGCGCACCATGGCGAACACCTTCATGACCCTCGCGGCGGGCGAAACGGCGAACTACGCGCAGAACTACGTCGATTCGCAACAGAGTAAACTCAGCCCCGAGGGGATGCGGATGGCCGACGCAGTGCGGCAGGCCAACACCGCGATCCAGTTCCCGCAGGCGGCCGCGCAGTACGGGATAACTGTGCCGGGGGCAATCTTCCAGGCCCGCATGACCATCAACGCGACGATCGAAGACCCGAATGCAAAGAGCGAGGACCGCGAAGCGGCGCGGGCGTTCCGCGCGATGCTCGATCTGACTGAGCGTCGGCTCTTCTCGTCTGAAGACAACCACTTCTTCCTCAACGCCCCCAACAAGACGAGCCGCGATACCATCGAGTTCCTCCTTTGGGAGAAGAAGGCTGACCAACTCGGTATCCGGTTCACCAAGGAAGACGTATTGGTTCTTCTGAATCGGGAATTCTACGGCTATTTCAAGCGGGATGTCGATGTCCGCAAGACCATGCGGGAACGCGTGGAGGGGTTCAACATGGACACCTGTTTGGAGGCGATCGCTCTTGAGTTCAAGGTGCGTGCGGCACAGTCGGTGATCCTGGGGCCGCCGGGCAAGGTCACGAACAGCGCGCCGGTGTTCGGTACACCCTACGAGATGTTCGAGTACTACCGCCAACAATGCAGTCCCGCGACATACGAGGTGGTCATCGTGCCGTCGCTGGCGTTCACCGACAAGGTCGGCGAGCCAACCGAGGACGAACTCAAGGAACTGTACAAGAAGTATCAGGAGGACGAACCGAACCCCGCAAAGGAGACGTTCGGGTTCAAGGAACCGCGCAAACTCTCGATCGGTTGGCTCGCGATCACCGGTTCGGAGCCGTACTACGAGAAGCTCGCGACCGAACAGGTGAAGGTCGGCGAAGTGGCCGCGAAAAGTTCGGGGATGCTGACCGTTCCGTTGCCCGGGACCGGCGGCGGATGGGCGATGGCCGCGGTCGCGCCGCTGATGCTCAAGGAACCGGCCGTCGATGCCGCGTACTCGTCCTACACAGCGTTGTTCCGGTTCCAACTCGAAAGAGAGTACAGCGACGACAAGGTACAATCGCGAGATCTACTGCCGACGAGTACGGTGCGCCCAGGCACGATGGCAGCATTGCTCGGCGGCATGGCGGGACAGTCGGCCCCGTTCGGGCACCCAGCCGTGGCCGCGTCGATCGCGATGGGCGCGCCGATGGCCTACGAGGTCCGCGACCGCATCAAGACCGGGTTGCCGCTCCTTCTCGGCGCCGCGCCTGGGCCGGCGTACCTGCAAACCGCGATCGGCGGGGCCACGAGCTACCGGCTCGCCGAACCGAAGCCGCTGCCCGTCGAGGCGATGCGCCCGGAATTGTTGAAGACCACGATCAGTATTCGGGCGAAATTACTCGCCCACGGCGAGCAAACCAACCGCTCCGACCCGACCCCACGGGTCGAGAAGGGCGACATCACGAAATTCGTCGAGGAGATGGAAAAGTTGTCCGAGAAGGGCAAGCCGAAGGACAAGGCCGCGATCGAGAAATACGTCGCGGAATTCAAGGCCGCTCGCGGGCTGACCAAGAAGGACGAGCAGTTCGGTTCGACCACCGCGCCGCGCGACGAGTGGGCCATCGAGGAAGATGTCGGCCTGTTCCCGCTGGTGATCGCACAGAAGGACAGCCTCGGTAGGGCACGCGGACCGCACGGCGGGAACAAGTACGTCCCGTTCGGCCAGAGCTTTTTCTCGTCCCCCACTTTCGACCAGGCAACCGGCCAGATGCGTCGCGTACCGACCTCCGGCGTTTACCTCGCGAGGCCGTACCCGCCAGAAGACAGCGCCACGCCGCGAGAGGACGGGCGCCCGCGCTACGTCTACTGGGTGACCGAAGACTTGCAGCCGAAGAAAACACTCAACCTAAGCACCGCGAAGGATTCGCCCGTGGTCCGCGATGCGTGGAAGCGGATGAAGGCGCGCGAACTCGCCGCGGCGCACGCCGACAAGATCGCCGATGCAATCCGCAGCAATCCCGTGAACGACGCGGTTCTGCTCCCGCAGGTTGTGTCCGACCAGGCGTACAAACTCCGGTCCGAGATTCCCCTCTCGAACAGCAAGGCCTACTTCCGTGTGAAGTCCTTCACGCTCAACGACGTGTGCCCGCTCGCTCCGGTGGACCCGACCAACGTGGACATGTTCCAACCGGGCGCCAGCCCGTTCGGTCGCGTACAGCGGTTCCGCGTGACCGAATCGGAGAACATTCCGTACCCGACGCTCGACATTGAGAAAGCACTTCTCGACAATCGCGACAAGCCGGCCAAGACCGTGGTTGTGATGACCGACAGCCCGAAGGACACGTACTACGTTGCCACGCTCATCAAGCGCGAGTTGAAAACGCCGGATGAGTTCAAGCGGAACGTGTACTCGCCCGGCGGCGCGGCCCGCAACGCCATCCTCGGGCGGTTCCAGGGCGACACGGCTACGAAGGCGCGCCAGTCGGTGGTTGATTTGCTGAAGAAGGAGTTCAAGTACGAGGAGACGGAAGAGCAGAAGAAGAAACTAGATGACAACGCGAAGTCCGGCGGCCGCGACTGACGAAAGGTCACCTGGGGCGTAAGCCCCAGGTGCTTCAGTCGATCACGATGAGGCGAAACCGGCCGGGCGATTCCGAATCGACGTACCGCACGGTTCCGCGGAACTTCCCCTTCAGCCACTCCTGCATGTCTTTGTCAGAGAGGGAACCTGTTGGCGGGGACGGGAACTCGTGCGGCCAGCGCCCGCTGTACCCGTTCAGCACCGGTACGTTCGCCCGCATCCCTACCCACATCGCGAACACTTCGCCGTAAGCGCCAACGCTCACCTTCTCTTTCGAGTCCACGAAACGCGGCACCACGTAACCAACCTCCGCGCCGCGTAGCGTGTCCGCGTTCTGTTCGACGTAGGGGTAGAAGTCGCGTCGCTCGAAGCTGTGTTGTTCGAACCCG
Organism: Planctomycetia bacterium; assembly: GCA_005772955.1. Taxonomy (GTDB): domain Bacteria; phylum Planctomycetota; class Planctomycetia; order Gemmatales; family Gemmataceae; genus Gemmata. The sequence continues at coordinate 7,184 of SXID01000128.1, read as the reverse complement.
GTTTGCTCCCACACGAGTAGCGTGAGCAACGGGACCAAGATCACGGCGCGCCCTGCCAACCCCGGAACGCGTTCCAACACCATCGTGAGCCACAGCAGCGCGCCGATGGTGCCGAACAGGTACACCGTGACGTACACCCGCGACACCACGCGAATCGCGCCGCCACCGGGGATCAACCGCACCACACGCCAAAACGATTCACCCGTCTGCGACGTGGCCAGCGTCAGCACCACCCACACGACGGCGGTTATCAGTCCGGCGACCGCGACAGGCCACATTGTCGGGCGCGATACACGCTTGAGGAACGGCAGGTGAATGCTCGCCGCGAGCATCAGCCCGTACACGGCGAACCCGCTGAACAACAGACACTCGAACGGGGCCGGTTCACGGACCAGACCGAGCGTGTCGTACCACCGCGACCCGGTCGGCGCAGTGAACCACGCCGCCGGCGTCGGGAACAGCCCGTGGCAATCCTCGTAGGTTCGCGACACGCCCAGGTTCACCACGATGTACGGCCCGAACAGCGCCAGCATCGCAAAACCCCACAGCAGACAAACGCCCCCAACCCGGCGCTTGTTTTCGACGGCATACCGCCGCAGTTCGCGCGCGCTGCCGGGTCGCAAGGCCAGCAGCGCCGGCAGAAACACGGCCAACCCAACCACGAGAAACCAACCACTGTAGACGCACGCAAGGCACTGGAGAAACACCGACCCGAACAGCCGGTTGAGCGATTTCGCCGACGGTTCCAGAACCAACTGAATCGCGTAGTACGCGGCGAATGGCATGTAGAACCGCGGGATCATCTGCGAGTGTTTGATCTGGTCCGCGTGGACGGCCGCGAATGCCCACAGGAACGCCCCCGCGAGCGCGAGCGCGTGCGGCATCCGCAGCCACCGGCCCACAACCGCGAACGCGACGAAGTTCAGCGCGCTACAGACGATCTGCCACCAGATATACGCGTACTCATGATCTGTCACGACGCGCATCGCCCAGTAAATGGGAGCCGAACCGAACAGGTTTTCCGAGTAGAGGAGCGTGTACGGTTCCGGGTAGAAGAATGGCGGTGTCGCGAGCGTGCCGCAGTAGTCCGAGTCGGTCAGCGCGAGCCACGAGTTCTCGAGGATCAGGTGGTTCAACATCCCGTCGCCGCGCTCGGTCTGGACTCGCACGAAACCCGAATCAAAGGTCGGGCGGAACGTGTTGTACGTGCCGAACGCAAGGGCGATGGCATAGGCCAGCAGAATCGCTGTGGTGCGCATGGAAACAGAGTTACGGCGCCGCCACCTAGTTGGACATTCTCGCGCGATGGGGTAACGTGGGTTTGGCGAGTGGGGCGTCAGCCCTCGCTCGCTTGGAGGAGCCAATGCCGGAGCAAGTGACGGGTGTCATCGAGCGTATCACGCACCACAACCCGGACAACGGGTACTGCGTGCTGCGGGTCGTCGCGCGCGGGCACCGCGACGTGGTCACGGTCATCGGCAACTCGCAACAAGTTGTCGCGGGAGAGTACGTCACCGCGACAGGTGCTTGGGTCACGGACCGCAATTACGGGCTTCAATTCAAGGCCACCGAGATCAAAACGAATCCGCCGCACACGGTCGAGGGGATCGCGAAATACCTCGGCTCCGGGTTGGTTAAGGGCGTCGGTCCAGGTTACGCGAAGCGCATCGTCGAAGTCTTCGGCGACAAGACACTGGAAGTGATCGACCAGTCCCCGACATTCCTTTCGCAGGTGAAAGGCATCGGGCCGAAACTAATCGAGAAAATTCGGCGGAGTTGGGAGGAGCAGCGCGAGTCGCGGAAGATCATGGTCTTTCTTCAGTCGCACGGGATCGGCACCGCGCGAGCGGTGCGAATCTACAAGACCTACGGCGACCGTGCGATCGAGCTGATCAAAGCGAACCCCTACCGGTTGAGCGCGGACATCTGGGGCATCGGGTTCAGTACCGCCGACGCGCTCGCGGTGAGCCTGGGCATCCCGCGCGACTCGCCGTTCCGCGCGCAAGCGGCTGTGCGCCACGTACTCCAAGAAGAATCCGGCAACGGGCACGTCGGCTACCCCGAAGAGTTGCTCCGCGTCGCCGCGGAAAACCTCACTGGTATCGAGCCGAACGGAATCATCGACGCGATCGAGCAGTTGCGGATCACGGACGAGGTGGTGCGCGATAGTGTCGGCAAGGCGTCAAAGAGTGTGCCCCCTTCGGAGCCGCTCGCGGCTTCGCACATCGCGGGCGAAGACGAACTCGCGAAGCCGCGAGCGGCTTCCATCGAAGCAAACCTCATCTTCCTGAAGCCGCTGTTCTTCGCGGAACTCGGTGTCGCGCGATCCATTAAGGCGCTCGCGGCTGGCCCGCATCCGCTCCCAGAAGTAAACGTCGATGCCGCGGTCGCGTGGGCTGAGAAGAAGATGGGGATCGCGTTCGCCACGAGCCAGCGGGCCGCGATCAAAGCCGCCGTCACGCACAAGCTGATGGTGGTCACCGGCGGCCCTGGCACCGGGAAGACAACCATCGTTCGCGCCATCATCGAGATGTTTCTCGCGAAGTCGCTCCGCGTGCTGCTCACCGCGCCGACCGGGCGCGCCGCAAAGCGTCTCAAAGAATCGACGGGACAGGAAGCCAAGACCATCCACCGGTTGCTGGAGTTCAACCCACAACAGCGGCAGTTCACCCGCAACGCCGAAGACCCGCTCGATGTCGATCTGCTCGTGGTCGATGAAACATCGATGGTCGATGTCGTCTTGATGAACAAGCTGCTCCAGGCGGTGCCGCCGTGGGCGTGCGTGGTGCTGGTCGGCGATGTGGATCAGTTGCCCTCGGTCGGTGCGGGGTCGGTGCTAACCGACTTGATCGAATCGAAGTCGATCCCCGTTGCGCGCCTCACCGAGGTTCACCGCCAAGCGGAGAGCAGTTGGATCGTGCGCGCCGCGCACGCGATCAACAGCGGTGTGGAACCGATGTCCGCGCCGCCCGGTGGCGAGGGCGACTTCTACTTTATCGAGGCGAACGAACCGGAAGCGATCACCGCGCGCATCATCCAGATGGTGCGCGACCGCATCCCGGCGAAGTTCAAACTCGATCCGTTCCGCGACATCCAAGTGCTTTCACCGCAGTTGGGCCGGTCACTGGGAGTGGAGAACCTGAACCGCGATCTGCAACAGGCGCTAAACCCGGCACGGCCCGGCGTAGCGGAGGTGAAGCGATTCGATTCGGCTTGGCGCATCGGTGACAAGGTAATGCAGGTACAGAACAACTACGACCGCGAGGTGTTCAACGGCGACATCGGCCGCATTGCTGCGATCGATAACGACGAGCAGACGATGGTCGTGGACTACGAGGGCCGCGCGGTTGAGTACGAGTTCAGCGACCTGGACGAGTTGCAACTCTCTTACGCCTGCACAATTCACAAGTCGCAAGGCAGCGAGTACCCTGCGGTGGTGATCCCGGTCCACACCCAGCACTCCGTAATGCTCCAACGGAACCTGCTGTACACGGGCATCACACGCGGGCGGAAGCTGGTAGCGCTGGTCGGGAGCCGCAAGGCGCTGTGGGTCGCGGTCAACACCGCCGACACGAAGAAACGCTTCTCGCTGTTGAAATGGCGCATCCACCCGGAAGGCGAGTAAACGAAATGAACCGCCGACTGCTCAATGCAGCCGTCGGTTCATTTCAGTCCAGGTCTCGGCGAACTCAACGCGACGCGCGGACTTCCCAGTGTAGCGGGACGGGCGCAGCCTGGGACTTCCCCGGTGGCGCGGCGAGCTTCTTCCGTGCCTCCTCGACTGCTTTCACCACAGGTTCGCCGTGGTCTGGGCAGCGGAGCGTGACGTGAACGAACACCCGCCCCCCGTGCGGGTAGCCGATCACGACCGTACCAGGCTCGTAGCCGGTCAACTCCGCTGCCGTGCCGACCACGGCGTTCGGGAGCCGCTCGACTGGGTGCCAGCCATCGCAGCCGATGTACACCACAAGCGGTTCGCTGCGATCGACGGCAATCTGGTATGCCCCCGCGTAGCCGGGCAGCGCCACGGCTCGCGGCGCGGGCGCGACAGCCAACCCTTCCATTGTCGAGGCCAGCGCCAGTGCGACGCGTGCCTTGCGGTCGCGGCTTACGTCGCCCGATGCGACCCCCGTTGCGATCAGGACGCAGAGTGTGGCAGAGTGTTTCACCATGAGTGTGCGACCTCCAGTTTTTTTATCGCGAAGATGTCGAACCGGCCCCGTGCCGGTTCCGCGCGAATCATCCAATCCAGTTTTCGAGCGGGAAAACCGGCGACATCGGCGAGCGCGAAGCTGTCGCCCTGTCGCAACATCCGATCGAGAACGGTGGCATCGGCCCAGAATCCCGCGACCGGCATATCATCGGGCCACACCGGGCCCGTGTGGGCACCGTCGCCCCAACTATTCAGAAGGAATCCGCCCTCGTTCGGTCCCGACCGCACCGCAATCAGCGCCATGCAGTGCGGCCACACGCCTTGAGGACGACACCGGCCGGTTGCATCGCGTTCCATCACGAATCCCTGGTCCGAACACACCGTGACCGGGTAGCCCTGTCGGACCGCGCGTTTTGCGTCGGACCAACTCTTCACGAGCGCGCACCCTTTCACCGGATGCTCGCGTGCGACTGCGGCGATATCGGGCGGAACACCGCGGCGACCGAACTCGCGGGCTCGGGTCGGGTTGAAAGTCGTCAGGTCGGCGCCGCCGTACTTCCGCATCGCCGCGAGTCCGCCCTTCGACGCGACGTACTCCTTCGCCCACACGCCCACTGAACCGTCGCCACTGATGCGCCCGCCGCCAACGTCCACACGTGAACCGCCGTAAATCACCTCCGCGCTAACGGGCGCCCACTCGAACGCGTGGCCACCCGCGATGGCGGTCGCCTGCACCACGTCGGCCGCATGCTTCCACCCGCAGCCGACGCAACACCCGACGCTCTGTTGGTTGACGTTCGGGTACCACGGTGGGCCGCGCCCGGCCGCTTTGCGAACATGACGCCATAGGAACACGTCTGCGTCGTCGGGCGACGCGCGCCCGGCGGGCGTCGAGTCGAACTGGGGCGTCCGCGCCGGGTCGCGGTTGACCGCGACCGCGTCCGCGTCGGAGTGCCAGCCGAACGTTTGGGTATATCCGCTGTTCGCGTTCGCGATGTCGGCGGGTACCTCCGCTTCAATCACGCGCGCTACCGGACCGAGAACCTGGCTACCGCCGAGTGCGCCGACCGCGAGCGGGACGAGAGCAGCGAGTAACCGCCACACCCACTTCTTCAGCGTCTGGTTCGTGATGCCGTTCATTGCGGACTCCATTGGAGGAAATGCGAGGTTGGGTCGGGACGATGTGCCGAGTCAGAAACTGTCAAAAATGTCGGCCAGCCCGCGGAACAATGTGGCGGTGATCGTGCGTTGCGCGCCGGACAGCAGCGCGTCGGTAGGGAGTAGCGCGGCCAGTTCGCCACCGACCACCCGGCGCGCATCCTTCAGCGCATCGGGTCCGACGAGCATGCCAGCCGCGTCACGGACCCGCCGCAGCAGTTCACCCGAAGTCGCGACTGTGGAATCCTCCGCGAGCTTCGCCGCTTCGCGATAGAGCGAGGCCAGATCGCGAGCCTGCTCCCGCTTCTGCGCGGGCGGTGCGCTGTCGGCATCGAAAGCGACTTTCAGTTTCGCGCGAAGAGGATCGGCAGGCGGTTCCGGTCCGGGCGCGCCGATGACGATCACGCACCGGGCCGGGTCGGACGGCACGTCGCCCTTTGCGGTGTATGCGAGGCACTCGTATCGCCCGATCGGACCGGAGAAGAGGAGCACCCGCCCGCCGTCGATCGGCCGAACTGACAAGCCCGGCGTGAGGACGACCCACACCACGATCTTGCCCGTCGTGTCGGCTTTCACTTCGGAAATCGTCGCGGGCGCTGCCTTGATCTCGGCGGGAACCTTCAGCATCGGGGGCGGTTCGTCTTGCGGTTGCGCGATCGAGAACGGCAGCATGCTACAAACGACCAACATGATGTGGCGCATGGCGGACTCCATTGGGGAGCGGTTTCGGATTGTGGCGGACCGGATGTGCAGAAGCCGAGAGTAAACGTGGACAATTGTGCGCTATCGGTCGTCGCACGTCAAACGGCGCGTGCAAAAACACCAACGGCATTCGTGCCGTCGGTGGGGGTGAACCAGTCAGAGGCAGTGACGGAATGCGTTCCGTTGCTCACGCAACCGTCGGTCGATGCGGATCAGTACAAGTTGTTTTTGTAGGCGGCGTCGAGAAGAGCCTGGATCTTGGCGGCATCAAATTCCGGCATTTGCACGTGGTCGTTGAGCATGTCGGCCGCGCACGGCAGGCTCTGCAAATCCGGTCTGTCGTGCGGTTCCCACAGTTTCGATCGGAGCAACGCCTTGGCACACTGCAAGTAGCACTCCTCAACCGCAACGGCCACCGCGACCGAGGGGCGCTTGCCCTGGGCGATCAGGGGCGTGAGCCACGCCTCATCGCGGATGATCACCGCGCGGCCGTTGACGCGCAGCGTCTCGCCGACCCCGGGCACCAGAAACAGCAGACCGATTCGGCCAGTCTCCAGGATGTTTCGGAACGTGTCGGTGCGCCTGTTGCCGGGACGATCGGGAATCAACAACGTCCGGTCATCGACGGCGTGAACAAACCCTACGGCGTCTCCGCGAGGCGAAGCGTCGCACCGTCCGTCAACCGAATGCGTGCTGACAACCAAGAACGGCGAATGGGCGATGAATCTCAACATGTGGGTGTCGAGGGTCTTCAATTCCTTCTTGAGCGAGAGCGTCGACGGCGTGCCGATAACCGCCGCGAGTTCTTCGGCCGAGTTGATCTGGTCGGTGAAACGGTCGAACGACATGTAACATCTCCGAGGAACCTGGAATCCTGCTCGTGCCAGAGATCAAGACTTCGCGCAGAAGTCCCGCGCTTGAACCGCTCGGCGCGAAGGTAACATACACTGGCGTGCCACTGTGCAAAAGCAACCGGTAACCGCGATCCGTTCCACAGCGGATCAGGATCCCAGTACCCATTGTCACAATCTAGTCGAGCAACGAAGGTGAAGACTCGGGGTCTTCGAGACAACCATCGCCCCGAGGGGATGAAACCGGTATCGAACCTCGAACCTGACCCAGTCGCAAGAGGGCGTGCCAGAGATCGTATCTCTCGCGTGGTCGTGCAGAG
>SXID01000127.1 GCA_005772955.1 Planctomycetia bacterium | reverse complement strand
GTAGCCCACGCCGCTGTTGAACAGCACCACACGCGTGATCGGCAGTGTCGTCGCCGGTTTCAGGTCTTGTTTGGCTTCGCCCGCGGCGCCGAGCCAGCTATTCACGCCCACGCCCGCGACAACCGCGCCAGCAACCGGAACGCCCCACAGCAGCCACCTCGCGCTAATCATGGCGAGAAACCTTGGAGGGAGGAAACAAGGCCGACCCCGAATTGGGGACGGGGAGAGTCACCCTACTGACGAGTGAAGCCCGATAGTCGTTCTATGGAATGGGAATGTTACATTCGCGTGACACTGCATTCCGCTAGTAACGCGGCTTCCCGCAATCGAGTACGCCCCGACCAGAGCCGATTCTTGGGCGATCGCGTTCCACACGCTATCGAGACGTTCGGCGAGCAGATCCCACGAATAACGAGCGAGCGCCTGCAGTCGACTGCTCCCGGCGGTGTGGTGTATCTCGTCTGGGTGGTGGATCGCGTTGAGCGTGGCCTTCACTATCTTTTCTTGCGTGTTCGCTTCGATCAAGTCGCGATCTGGAGTGAGTTCCAGCCCTTCGGCGCTGTCACGCATGCTGACAACGGGGGTTCCGGCTGCGAGCGATGGAAGGATTCTGAGGTGCGAGCAACCGCAGTTTTCAGCGTGCAATCCCCTTCGCGGTGTGGTCCGATAAGCTCCGGCCCTTTTCCACAACACGGAGGCTTTCATGTTTCGCGGATTGCTGCTCGTAGCGCCGCTCGCGCTGCTGCTCGTGACCGACGCCCGTACCATCGCGGCCGACGAAGAGAACCCGGTCATCAAGCTGATCAAAGGGAAGTTGAAGGAGGAGAAGAAGACGTTCGCGATTCTGGTGACGTTCAAGGTGAAGCCGGGCAACGAGAAGAAGTTCGAGGAAGCGTTCGCCCCGGCCTTGATCGCGACGCGAAAGGAGCCGGGTTGCGTGGCGTACTACCTGAATCGCGACACGGAGATGACGAGCAATTACGTGATGTACGAGAGCTTCAAGGGCATCCCTGGACTGGAAGCCCACATGAAGGAGAAGCACACGCAGACGCTGCTAGCAACGGTGATCCCGCTGTGCGAAGGCGACCCGCAGATCAAGGTGCTGCTGGTGCCGGAGTAAAGACAAAGTCCCCACACCCGCCGCAGGTCGCGGTGGGTGAGGATCGCTCAACTGTCCCAATAACTTCCTCGCAACGTGCAGTTTACTTCGACGGGTCCGGTCGGTGTCAGGGTGCCGCTGGGCGGGACCGAAAGATGATGAGGCCGGTCGCGACCACGACCAGTACCGGTTGCGCGATCAGACCCGCGAAGACGATGCGCTGCGTTCCCTCGGTGATCCGGTGCGGGCGGTGCCGTAGCCAACTGATGTAACGCGGGATCGCAACAAGCCCGGTGTACAGCAGCACGCCGACGATTGCCCACTTCATACACCATCACCCGCGCGTTGCAGTTCGGCGGTTTTCAGCATTTCGGCGGCCTCCTTGCGCGTCGTCTCACTTCGCGATTCGCCGCGGAGCATCAGCGCGAGTTCTTCCACGCGACTTTCGTCCGTTATCAGTTGCGTGATCGTTGTGGCGGTGCGATTCGTCGTGGACTCCTTGCGGATCGTCCACTGGTACGCGGCGTAGCACGCGACCTGCGGTAAGTGCGTCACGCACAACACCTGGTGCGACTGGCCCAGAGCCGCAAGCTTCTGGCCGAGTACATCGCCCAGGCGCCCGCCGACGTTCGCGTCGATTTCATCGAAGACGACCAGCGTGCGAACCGGGTCGTGCGCCGCGAGCACCGTCTTCAGCGCCAACATGGTGCGCGAGAGTTCGCCGCCGCTCGCGACCTTACGTAACGGGCGAGCCGGTTCGCCGGGGTTGGCCGTGAGGAGGAGTTCCAGTTGGTCGATGCCGGCCAGTGGCACGTCGCCTGCCATGGGGTCATCCGGCAGCGTGATCAACTCAATCACCGCGTCGAGTTTCGCCTTCGGCATGCCAAGATCGGAGAGATGCACCTGCGCGTCGGCCGCGAGTTTCTTCGCCACCTTCGCGCGGCCCTTGCTCAGCACGCTGGCCGCGTTCTTCATCTCGGCGTAAGCAGCACGCAATCGCGTGTCGATGCCGGTCAGATCGTCTTCTTGCTTCTGCAGTTCGGTTTCCTTCGCGTCGAGCGTGTCGCGGTACGCGAGCAGTTCGTCCGGTGTTTTGCCGTATCGCTGTTGAAGTTTCTTCAGAAGTGCGATGCGCTTCTCGACCTCTTCGAGCCGGTCCGGGTCGGCCTCGAAGTGCTCCGCGAGGTCGCGACAGGTGTCGGCGAGGTCTTCAATTTCGGGCCGGAGTGCGTCGAGGCGCTGGCTCACTTCTGCGAGTTTGGGGTCGAAGGCCGCCCACTTGTGCGCGTCCTTGATGAGCCGGCCAAGCACTTCGGACACGGCCCCGTCGTCGTCCACCAGCCGCGACGCGACGCCGCTCGTGAACTGCGCCAGACTCTGTGCGTGAATCAGTCGCTCGCGTTCCTTCACGAGTGAAGGTAGTTCGTCGGGCGTGAGTTTCGCGTTGTCCAAATCTTCGCGCTCGAAGCGGACCAGCGCGAGTTCCCGCTGACGGGCAATCTTCGCGTCGGACAGTCCCTTGAACTGCGAACGCAGTTCCCGAACGCGGTCCGCCTTCTCGTTGTATTTCTTGCGAAGGTCGGTGAGTTTGCCGAACGCGTCGAGCAGTTCGAGCTGGTACGCGGGCTGAAGCAGCGAGTAGCTCTCGCGCTGGCCGTGAACGTCCACGAGCATTTCGCCGATGCGCCGCAGCGTGGACACCGCGACCGGCACGTCATTCACGAGCGCGGAACTGCGTCCGGAACGCGACAGCCGGCGCGTGAGGATGAGGTCGTCTTCCTCGACGGCGGTTTGCAGAACTTCGGCGGCGGCTTCACGCTGTTCGGCGCGCGTTAGCTCGAACCGGCCGGTGACGCGGAGTTCGTCCGCCCCGGTGCGGATCAGGTCGGCGCTGCCTCGCTCGCCCAGGAGCAACCCGAGCGCGCCCAAAAGGAGCGACTTCCCGGCACCGGTTTCGCCGGTCCAGGCGCAGAAACCCGAGTGCAATTCGACTCGCACGTCTTCAATCAGAGCGAGATTTTGGACAGAGAGTTCGCGGAGCATACCGCAATAGTACGCTCGGCCCGCGGTCGGGTGAAGGTGAGTGGCCGCGGGTCGCGGGCGGTTCTTTACGCGATCGGCCGCTTGAAGACGAGCAGCATCACGTCCTGCCCTGCTTCAGTGTTGTGGTAGATCGTGGACGAGACGAGCTCCCAGCCGTCAGCGCCGAGTTGGTTGAGCACCGCTTCGAGGTCGCCCGCACCGGAGTCGCTGCCCAATCCGTGGGTGATGAACTGCGACGTCGTGTATTGCCACCTCGTCACGGAGTTCACTCCACGGGGTACTGCATCCGACCGCAGGTGGCGCAGGTGCGGAACGTGCCGTTGCGCAGCGCGATGAACTGCGCCTCGGTCATGCTCGTGCGGCACGCCTGACAGACGCGGGCCTTCGACGCGGCGAAGGAATCCGGTCCTTTCGCCTTCACGATGTTGTCGTGGGTCGATTTCACGTCGGGCGGCAGCGTCGTCTCGTGGCGGGCGAGGTCCACGCCACGCTCTTCCTGATCCGCTTTCATGCCCTCCAACCGCTCCGCCGCTTCCACCTGGAACTGTTTGAAGTCCGCTTGCGCCTGCTTCCACGTTTCCTCGACGGTCGGGATCGCGCCGGTCTTCTCCTCAAGCTCCATGATGGTCGCGAGGATCACGTCTTCCGTCTCGCCCTTCTTCGTTCGCGCCATCTCGATCTCGTGCTGCTTCGCGACGTACTCCTTCTGCACGCTGATACTGGTGAGTTGCTCCTCTAACTTCGCGAGCCGCACCTCGGTTTGCTTCAGTGTGCCTTCGTCCTCGCGCTGCTTCAGTTTGAGTTTGGTGATGGTGTCGTAGTGGTCTTTGTGTGCCTGTCGCGCCGTTTCGAGTTCGTCCGTGTGATCTTGAAGGACACGCGGCCCGCGATCAATCTCGGCCTGGAGGTTGCGGAGGTGAACACGGAGCCGATGACACTCGCGCAGCGCAGACGTGACGGACGACATGGAAGCCCCCTTTGGGGGAATTGTATGGTAAGGCGAGCGGGGGGCGTCAGACCCATGATGCATGGCATCGCAAATTGTGCTGCCATGCATCAGGGGTCTGACGCCCCCCGCTCGCCGAGAATCACTCTCACATCTTGTTCTTCAGCCCGTCCAGGAAGCCTTCGAGTTGGCGGCTGCGGACCGGGTGTTGCAGTTTGCGCACGGCCTTCGCTTCGATCTGGCGCACGCGCTCGCGTGTCACCTTGAAGATGCGGCCCACCTCTTCGAGCGTGTATGTGTAGCCGTCGCCCAGACCATATCGCAGTTTGATGATCTCGCGCTCGCGGTATGTGAGCGTCTTCAGCACACCCTCGATCTTGTCCTTCAGCATCTCGTTGGTCGCGGCGTTCACCGGCGAGTCGACTGAGTGGTCCTCGATGAAGTCGCCGAAGTAGCTGTCTTCGCTTTCGCCGACCGGTCGGTCGAGGCTGATCGGCTGGCGGCTGATCTTCAGCACCCGCTTACACTCCTCATAGGAGATGTTCGCCGCCTTCGCGGTTTCTTCGATGGTTGGTTCGCGTCCGAGCGCCTGTAGCAGCTGCTTCGAGACGTTGCGGAGTTTCGACATCGTTTCGATCATGTGAACCGGGATGCGGATTGTGCGCGCCTGGTCCGCGATAGCTCGCGTGATCGCCTGCCTGATCCACCACGTCGCGTAAGTCGAGAACTTGAACCCGCGACGGTGTTCGTACTTGTCCACCGCTCGCATCAGACCAGTGTTGCCTTCTTGAATCAGATCGAGGAATGACAGCCCGCGATTGCGGTACTTCTTGGCGATGCTGACCACGAGCCGCAAGTTACCGCCGGATAGATCGCGCTTGGCTTGCTCGTACTCGCTGAACCGCTGCTTCATGATTCCCACGCGCTTCCGCAGACTGGCAGGCTCCTCGAGCGTGATGAGCATCAAGTCTTGAAGCTCTTTCTCCAGGTTCGCGCGCTCTTCCTTCGCAGCTCGGTTGCCCCTCAGAAGCTCGATCTCGCGTTCGAGTTCGTCCATGCGTTCCGAGATCTGTTCCAACTTCTTCATCAACGGCTGCACCTTCTGGGTGCGGATCGACAGTTCCTCGACCAGTGTGACCGTCTTGCGGCGGCGGAGCCGGAGCCGTTCGCGGGTCTCTTCCTTGTCCTTCACGAGCCTGCGGTCATCGCTGAGATGCTGGAAGTCCTCGACGTTTGCTTCCATGAGCGGTTCGAGTGTCCGCAGGTTGTGCGGCATCCGCGCGAGGATCTTGTCCTTTTCTAGATTCTCCGTCTGCGACACCTTGATGGTGCGATCAAAGGGGAGATCACCCGAGTGAACGCGCTTGAGCGTTTCGACCACCTGGCGCATCGCGTAATCGCACTCCAGAACCTTGCGCCGGAAGCGGCGGCGGGTGAGTTCGATCTTCATCGCGAGCGAGACTTCCTGCCGCCGATCGAGCAGGTCGATCTGGCCCATCTGGGTGAGATACATGCGAACGGGGTCGTCGATGTGACGTCCGTCGCCGTCGGAATCCTCGTAGGCCGACGGCTCAGCCTCGGCGACGACGGTTTCCACTACCGCGACCGGTGCGTCGTCGGCTTCTTCGTCCCCGTCGATCAGGCTAACGCCGTGTTGATCGAGCAAGTACTCGGTGATTTCGGTGAGCCGGTCTGGCTCGGCGTCAGCAGGCAGGGCGGCGTTCACCTCGTCGTAGGTGAGCGACCCCGTTTGCTTGGCCTTCTCGATGAGGGCCTTGAGAACCTCGTCGTTCTTCCAGTCCATCCGAACCCCTCCCACACAGGTCGTCCGCGTTGGGTCATCATGACCGTCGCGGCGGGTGGTTCTGAAACTCGTGGTGCGAAACTTGGTGACTCGTTGAAGACTTAACCCCTCCCCAATCCCTTCCTCTAAGAAGGGAGGGGCCAAGAACTGTCGTCAGTTCTTGCTCCCCCTGCCTTCTTAGGGAAGGGGGTTGGGGGGTTAGGTTCTTCGTCTACCCCGCCGAGCGTTTCGGCTGGGTCTGTTGAATCCGTCGGAGCAACTCCATCGTTTCCTCGTCGCTCGCGTTGGTCAGGAGTTCTTTCGCCCGGTTCGCCTCGGCGTCGGCCTTCATCTCGGCGAACCGTTTCAGTAAGCGGGCGAGCCACTGCTCGCGATCCTGCATTTGCTGGCCGACAAACTGGAGCTTGTGTGCGGCCACGTCGAACAGGTCGGGTCGGTCGTCGAGCCGGACCCGAAGCGCTTCGAGGTCCGCGACAGTGCCGGTAGCGTGGATCGCGAACAACTCGGACACGATTCGCCGAAGCCCCGTGTGCGTGATCTCTTCGGGCGTCAGTTGCGCCGCGGCGACCGGAACCAACCCCGGATCGGCCAACAACAGTTGGGCCAGTTGATTCTCGGCGGCCTCTGCGGGTCCGGCCTTCGGCTCACCGCGACGGCGCTCGGTTGTGGGCATTACCGCGTCGGGTCGCACCGTAACCGTCGGTCGGTTCTCGCGGGCCTTCTGCTCGCGTTCCTTCTGCTGCGCCTCTCGCTCTCTCTGCTCGTAAATCTTGCGCAGTTCCTCGAATCTCGCCCAGATGACCTTCTCTTTTTCGTGCCTGATGCCAAGCCGTTGGAGGAGCCGGGTGATGATCAACTCGCGCTTCATCTGGGCCGCCGCGCCGGGGATGAGTGGCGCCGCGGCCATGATTCCTAACACGTCATCAACGATGCGGAGTTTTGTGGTGTCCGAAGGTTTGGGGTCGCGTTCCAGTAGTCGGTTTAGTTTAAAATCTAACGCGTCAACAGCCGATGTCAGTACCTTCTGAAACGTCTCGATTCCGTTCGGCCGCACCAGCAAATCGCACGGGTCCAGTCCTTCCGGCAGCGTCGCGACCGCGAGTTCCACGTCCTGCGAGATGAACATTTCTAGTGCGCGATCAACCCCGGTATAGCCGCCCGCGTCCGCGTCGTAGAGCAGCACGACCTTCGGCACGTATCGCCGCAACTGGGCCACGTGTTTCGCGTTCAGTGCGGTGCCCATCGTGGCGACTACCTGCGGGACGCCGCACTGGTGCGCCATCATCACGTCGGTGTAGCCCTCGACCACCGCGAGGTAGCCCGCGTTCGCGTGCCGGGCGAGGTCGAGACCGTACAGCAATTCGCTCTTATGGAACAGGGGCGTTTCCGCTGAGTTGTAGTACTTCGGTCCACGGGCGGCCAAAGGGTTGTTCGGCATGATCCGGCCACCAAACCCAACCACCTGCCCGCGAACGTCCTTGATCGGGAACATGACGCGGTCGCGGAACCGGTCGTAGTGGCCGCGCTGTCCTTCGCGCGTCGCGGTCAATCCGACTTCAACGAGTACGTCCGCCGGGATACCTTCGGCGATCGCGAGTTTCACGAGCCAGTCACCGGTGATCGGCGCGAACCCGACACCGAAGTCGCGTACCGACTTGCCGGAGAGTTTCCGCTCACCCATGTACTTGCGGGCGTCTTCCCCAGCGTCGGCTTCCAGATACTGATAGGCATACTTGGCCTGCGCCCACCGCATGACATCGAGAAGCCGGGTGCGCTGGTAATCCTGGGGCGTTTGTGGCTCATCGAGTTTGATTCCGACTTTCGCCGCGAGTAGGGCCCGTGCCTCCTTGAACCCGACTTTCTCCTGGTGCATGGTGAAGGAGAACACATCGCCGTGTGCGCCACACGACCAGCACTTGTATCGCTGGCGCTGCGGGTCAACGTCGAGCGACGGGCGGGTGTCGTCGTGGAACGGGCAGACGGCTTTGAAGACTTTGCCGGCGGACGTGACGGGAATGTACGAACCAACGACAGCGACGATGTCGCTGGCGGCCTTGACCTGTTTTGTAAGCTCCACCTGATCGGACGGCACGTTGCACCTGCGGACGGGAAATCCGACATCCGAAGTACGAAATCCGAACGGAGGTTCTCTTTTGGATTTCGTGCTACGTACTTGAGATTTCCTGAGTTTCGGTTTCCGCGGTCGATCGGCCTTGGCTATTTGTCGAGTGTTCCTGTAAACCCCGTGCTTGGTGGAGCTGGCGTTCCGGTGGGTGGCGCTTGCTCCGGGGAGGGCGGCCGGGTGAATCGCCGTGGTGGGGTGGGGAATCTCGAGTGGTGCCGTGGCTCCTCTGAGCCATAAAGGTCGGTGCATCAATCCGTTGATGCTTGGCAAATTATAACCGGTCCGGGTAGGCCGTCAAGTCAGCCTCAAGCACGACCGCCGCATACCGCAAACTTACCCTGCAACTCGCAAACCGGTACCCCGGAGAACCCGGAATCTCGCCGTATGCTGCCGTCACGGTCGGTGATTCGTGCGCCTGCGCCTCCGCCGGCACGACCGGTGCGAAGAGAAGGGAGAAGGGGTCAGGGCCATTGCGTGTTTCACATTGCGTAGTCGTATTGTTGAAGCACCCAGCCTGCTGACGCAGGCGGTTCGACGGGAATGAAGGGGTTTTTGGTCGAACCGCCTGCGTCAGCGGGGTGGGTGCTTCC
>SXID01000126.1 GCA_005772955.1 Planctomycetia bacterium | reverse complement strand
GAGATCCTGGTAGCCGCCGTCGGCCACGAACGCGGTGCGCCCGTCCGGCGCTGCCGCGAACGACTGGCACCACGCCCCGCACCGCCGGACCTCGACACCGGTGGTCGCGGAACGGACCGAAAGCCCGTTCTGCCGGCACAGCACGGCCCTGCCGGGCGTGAACGCGAGCGACAAACCGAACCCGCAACTGGCGCCGGCAGTCCAGCGCGTGCGCCCGGTGTCGGACTCGATGACCCGGCACCCCAGGTGCGCGCCGCTCAGCGCCAGCGCTCGCCCGTCCGGGGCGAACGCCAGCGCGTCGATCTTCCGCGAGTACGCTTCCCAGATGACCATTCGCTCGCCCCACGGGGAGAGGACACGACCCGCTCATGATATGCGCCGCGGCCCGGTCAGCCGTCCACATCCCAGACGATCACCTGTCCCTTGTCGCTCCCGGCCGCCGCGAGCGTGCCGTCGGGGCTGAACGCGATGCTCCGCATCTTGCCGATGTCCCAGGTGAACGTGCGAGTGAGTTCCCAGGTAGTCGTGTCGTAGAGCTTCACGGTTGCGTCGTTGCTGGTGACGGCGAGGAACCGGCCGCCGGGGTGGAACGCGACACCGGTGAAGTGTTTCTTGTTGTCGTTTCGCAGTTCCACGTTCGGCCCGCCGGCGACCGGGTACACCTCGACGCCGGTAGTAGCGCGCACCGCGAACAGGTTTCCGTCCGGCGAGAGGAGCGAGTCGTACCCCACAACATGGTCGTCGTCGGACGGGCCGAGCGGCTCGCCGGTGGCGGCGTCGGAAATGACGGCGCGGAATTCGTTCCGTTGCCGTTTCGGCGCCCAGACGCCTTCGAGGTGCGCGAGCCGCTTCCCGCCGGGGAGGAACCGCGGCCGGTGCGCGCCCGCCGCGCGGAACGACCGCTCCCACACCTTTCCGGCCGGCGACAGATCGTCGGCGTGCCAGCACGCGAGCCTGCTCAGCCGGATCGATAGAACCTGGGCGACGAGGATCAGCGGCGCGACCGGCGACACCTCGACCCACGTAGCGTCACCGCCCCACAACATGCTCGCGGTGCATCCACCGTTGGCCGTGTGAATGCGGTAAACGGAGTGGTTCGACGCGGCGAACAGCCAACGGTCGTCCGCCGGAGTGAACCGTGCGGCGCCGAGCCACCGCTCGTCGGTCAGTCGCTCGGCGCGATCCCCGTCAGCGAGAGAACGCCAGAGCCGCACCCCGAAGTCACCGGACGCGGCCAGCGTGCCGCCGTCCAGCGCGAACGTGAGGTGATCGATCTTTTCCTTGCGCCCCAGTTTTAGCACGAGCATCGGCGCGACCTCAAATGTCCACGTCCCACACGATGACCTTGCCGTCCTCCGTGCCGGCGGCGCCAAGCGCGCCGTCCGGGCTGAACGCGACCGACACCAGCTTCCCGGCCTTCCAGTCGAGCGTGCGGAGTTGTTCGCGTTTCTCCGCGTCCCACAGTGTGACGGTTCCGTTGGTGCGCACGCACGCGACTGGGCCGCGCGGATGAACCGCGATCCCGGTCACATACGGCCGACCGGGGTGACTCAACTCGCCCGCGGGCGCGCCGGTGGTCGCGTCGAACATAGGCACCGTGCGCGAGTCGGTGCGAACGAGCAGCTTTGCGCCATCCGCGGTGAACGCGAGTTGCTGTACCGGGCTGGCCGCGTCGTGTGGAATGGAAACGAGTTGCTTGCCGGTGTCCGCGTCACGGAGCGAAATATCCTGTCGCGGACGGCCGTCGTTCCCCTCATAGCGCTCGGCTGTCGCGACTTTCATCCCGTTTGGATCGACTGCCGGAGCGTGAAAGGAGTGAGGTGGCCGCGGCTGGTTGTTCCAAAGTCGCTCGAATTCAAAGTTCTGGGTAAATTTGAGGCATTCGATTCCATCGACTGCGCTCAAACTCGATGCAACAAGCAATCGGCCACCATCGGGAAACAACGCGAATTGCGGGTAGATGAATGGGAGAACCCAGTCACGAGAAAACTGATTTGTTCCGGTGCCAACGACTGTAATTCCGAACTCAGCCACGCTGAAGATGAGGTGATCGCCGCTCGGGTCAAATGCAACGGAACCGAATCCGAGTGTCGCACGCCCAGCCTCGACGCGAGAGCCGGAAGCGATGTCCCACTCCTCCACGGCGCCCGGCACTTCAAAGGCACCGCACGCGGCGGCGACCAACCCGCCGGGGCCAAGCGCGAGCAGGTTCAGCGGGCGCGGGTTCGCGCTCTGGATGATTCGCACAGCACCCCTCACGCTCGCGAAGCCGCGAGCGGCTTCAGATGTCCATGTCCCACACCATGATCTTTCCGTTCGCGCTCAAAGCCGCGGCGCGGGTGCCGTCGGCGCTGAAACACACCGCACGCAACTTGCCGATCTTCCACGCGAACGACTTCACCACCTTCCACGTCGCGGTGTCGTAGAGCGTCACGAGGCCGTCGTCGCCGACTGCCGCGAGCAGCGCGCCGTTCGGGTGGAACGCGACCGCGTGATAGTCCGGTTCGGGCTTCGGATTCTTCGCCGGCTTAGCGGGTTTCTTGGGCTTATTCGCGGGCGGATTCGGCAGTTTGGCCCGTACCTTCAGGCCGTCGGCGAGCGAACGCACCCGGATCGCGGGGCCGTCGGGGTAGGCCATGTAGCGGCCCGACGGGTGAACCGCCAGCGTCAACCCGGCCACGTCCAGGAACTTGCCGGCGTTGTCCGACTTCAGTGGCTGGTGGTACACGATGGAGCCGTCGGTGACCGATCGCACGGTCAGCCCGTGGAACGGTTCGTTCCCACCGAACTTGTACTCCAGCGCGACGAACACGCCAGCCGGGCCGCAGACCGCGCCGAACCGGTAGTGCGAGCCGAGCGCCTTGCGCCGCTCATCCGGGGCGTCGGTCCACCGGTCGATCGTCCACGCCTCGCGGAACGGCTTCTTCTTCAGCTTCGGGGCGTAGTCGAACCGCACCAGTTTTCCTTCCTCGCGGCAAACGATGCAGAACCCGCCGTTAGGGTCGAAGTGGAACCACGCCGGGTCTTCCTTCGGGAGGCCCGACCGCGTGATGGTGCCGGTCGCCACGTTGAGTACGTCGGCGCGACTGTTGCCGGACATGTAGAGGTACACGCGTGCCCCGTCCGGGGTGAACGCGACCCGCTCCAGCATCGACTCGCTCTCCGCGACCGGGCGCGGCGGGGCGTCGAGCCACCGGGGCCACACCTGGACAAAGTCGCCGGTGGAGGCGAGGAGCGCGCCGCCGTCGGGCGAGAACGCGAGCCGGGCCGGGTTCCGCGGGCCGCCCGCCGGCTTGAGATTGGATTTGAGCGTGAGCATGATTCCACCTTAGCACGTCAGATGTCCACGTCCCAGACGCCGACTTTGCCCGTATCGTTGCCCGCTGCCGCGAGTGTGTGCCCGGTCGGGTCGAACCCGACGGGAAAGCCGCGATTCTTCTTCCCGCAGTCGACCACGCGCATCGTTCGCCCTCACCGGAAGGTGTGTTCCGCAGCCGGGAAGGTGCCCTCTCGCACTTCGCGGCAGTACGACTCAACCGCCGCTTTCACCGCCGTGCCGAGGTCGGCGTAACGTTTCGCGAACTTCGGGCGGAAGTCCGGGTACAGCCCAAGCATGTCGTGGAACACCAACACCTGACCGTCGCACCCCACCCCCGCGCCGATGCCGATTGTGGGGATCGTCACCGAAGCGGTGAGCCTCGCGCCGAGGTCCGCGGGCACGCTCTCCACCACCGTCGCGAACGCCCCGGCTTCTTCCACCGCGGCGATGTCCGCGAGCAGTGCGTCGGCGTCGCGCTGCACCTTGAACCCGCCCATCTGGTGAACCGACTGTGGTGTTAAACCGACATGCGCCATCACCGGGATGCCCGCGTCCACGCACGCGCGGATCGCGTGGCGCATCCGCACGCCGCCTTCGAGCTTCACCGCGTGCGCCCCGGCTTCCTTCATCAACCGGCCGGCGTTCCGCACCGCCTGTTTCGCGCTCACCTGATACGTCAGGAACGGCAAGTCGCCCACGACCAGCGCCCGCTTCACGCCACGCATCACGCACTTCGTGTGGTAGATCATCTCGTTGAGCGTGACCGGCAGCGAATTGGGGTGACCCTGCACCACCATGCCGACCGAATCGCCAACGAGTATCGCGTCCACGCCTGACTCGTCGCAGAGCCGCGCGGAGGTGTAGTCGTAAGCGGTGACGACGGCGAGTTTCGCGCCGCGAGACTTTGCCGCGCGGAATTCGGGAACGGTGATTTGCATGGAGAGCTCCAGAAGAACCTCTCCCCCAACCCCCTCCCCTAAGAAGGGAGGGGGAGACAGATTTACTCCCCCTCCCTTCTTAGGGGAGGGGGTTGGGGGAGAGGTCTTCGCCTTCTCGCCCCATTGTACAGTGTTGGATTTCACACGCCCTTGCGGTATCTCAGGTAGAATGCTCCTGCCCACCGGGAGAGCGTTCATGAGCATTGCGGTCGAACCTGTCGCAAGCCAATCGCCGTCCCTCGACCCCGCGAAGGGCAAAGGCGTTGTGTTGTTCGACGGGATGTGTCCGTTGTGCCAGCGCGGGGTGCGCATCCTGAAGCGGCTCGACTGGTTCAAGTGTCTGCATTGCCAGGACTGTCGCGACAAGGCCCGCTGGCCGCCGTGCGCGGAACCGCTGGACATGGAACGTTTGCTTGAAGAAATGCACGCCGTTGTGCCGAACCGCTCGCGAGCGATTGCCGGGTACAAGGCGTTTCGGTGGATGGCGTGGCGGTTGCCGCTTGCAGTTCCCATCGCACCGCTGCTGTACATCCCCGGCGTGCCGTGGATCGGCAACAAGATGTATTTGTGGGTCGCACGCAACCGCTACGATCTGGTTCCGTGTGAGGATGGGGTGTGCCAGTTGAATCTGAAGAAACCAGAGGACAGAGGACAGAAACCAGAAGGAAATGGTTAGCGTTCGCCCCGCGGGGTGAACGCTAAACGACGCTCGCTCTTCTACTCGGTCCTCTGCTTCCTGTCGTTTGTTCTCTGACCTCTGACAAGGCTTTCCCAAATGGCCCGCCGTTTCGTCGAACAACTCCGCGACGGGGACGACCTCGACGACGTGTATCTTGTCACCGATAAGCAACTCCGCGCGAACCGGAACGGCAATCCCTTCCTCCTTCTGGAACTGCGCGACCGCACCGGCGGGATCCAGGGCCGGATGTGGAACGCGGGCGATAACATCGCCCGCGGGTTCGACCCCGGTGATTTCCTGCACGCCACGGGCAAGGTTCAGTTGTTCCAGGGCGCGCTGCAAGTGATCCTCACCGCGGTCGATCGCGTGGAAGCCCAGAAGGTCGAGTTCACGGATTTCCTGCCGCAGACCGAACAGAGCATCCCGAAGCTCGCCGAACGGCTTCGCGCTTACCTCACGCGACTCGGCAACCTGCATTTGCGGGCGCTCGCGGAATGCTTCCTGATGGACGACGCGTTCATGCGTGCGTTCACCACCTGCCCGGCCGGGGTGAAGTTGCACCACGCCTACGTCGGCGGGCTGCTGGAACACACGATCTCGATGATGGACGCGGCCGACAAGGTGCTGCCGCTCTATCCCGTGGTGGACCGCGACCTCGTGCTGATGGGCGTGTTCCTGCACGACGCCGGGAAGACGCGAGAGCTGACGTTCAGCCGCGCCTTTGGCTACTCGGACGAGGGGCAGTTGGTCGGGCACATCCCCATCGCGGTGGCGATGCTGGCCGAGACCGCCGCGAAGGTGCCGGACTTAACGGGAGAGCCGTTCCCGCGAGAGTTGATGCTCCGAATCCAGCACATGATCCTGAGTCACCACGGGGAACTTAATTACGGCAGTCCGAAGGTGCCGATGACCCCGGAGGCGATGCTGTTGCACCTGATCGACCTGATGGACACGCGAATGCACATGGTGCTGCGCGAGCTAAAGGACGACCGCAACAACCCGTCCGCGTGGACGCCGTACGACCGCAACTTGGGCCGTCGCATCTACAAGGGCGGCCCGCTGGGCGACCTCTACGGTGAAGGCGGCGGGGGGTACGATTAGGCGAACCCCGCCCGCGAGGGCGGGGGTGCGACGCGCAACCTGCGAGGCCGCCGCCACACAACCACGTCACACAATCACCCCCGCCCTCGCGGGCGGGGTTCGCCAAAATGCCAGACCTACTCGCGAAAGTGCTGCACGCGGTCACCGCGAAGAGCTACATCCCGCTCAAGGCGAAGCCGCTGTTCAAGCGACTGAACCTGCCGGAGAGTGACTACCCGGCGTTCCGTAAGACTGTGCGCGAGTTGGTGCGCACTGGGCGACTCGCGCTGGCGCTCAACAACACGCTCCGAGCCGCGGACGTTCACGGCACCGTCACCGGTATCTACCGGCGGAGCGCGTCCGGGCATGGGTTCGTTCGCCCACACACCGTTGATGGCACGTTCCAGCCAGAAATCTTCATCCGCGAAGACAAATCGCTCGACGCCGCCACGGGCGATGAAGTGATGGTCCGAGTCACGCGTGAAGCCACCAACATCAAGGACGCGGCGGGCGAGATCGTGCGCGTACTGGAGCGGAACACCCGCACGTTTGTCGGCACCTACTTCGAGCGCGACCGTGAAGCCCTCGTTCGCATCGATGGGAACGCGTTCACGCACAGCATCCTGGTCGGCGACGCTGGCGCGAAGGGCGCGAAGCCGCAAGACAAAGTCGTCATCGAGATGCTGCGGTTCCCGACGCCGGACGCTCGCGGCGAAGGCGTCGTCACGGAAGTGCTCGGGCCGCACGGCACGCCGGGCGTGGACACGCTCTCGGTGATCCGTGCGTTCGGACTGCCAGAGGCGTTCCCCGAAAGCGCGCTCGCGGAGGCGCGGCAGGTCGCGAGTCAGTTCTCGGAAGGAGATTTACACGGGCGCACTGACTACACGAACGATCTCGTCATCACCATCGACCCGCCCGACGCGAAGGACTTCGATGACGCGATCAGCGTGGCGATTGACCCGAAGACGAAGCACTGGGTGCTGACCGTTCACATCGCGGACGTGGCCGCGTTCGTGAAGGCTGGCGGTGCGCTCGACGTGGAATCGCGAAAGCGCGCGACGAGCGTGTACCTGCCACAAAAGGTCATCCCGATGTTCCCGGAGGTGATCTCCAACGGGCTGGCGTCGCTGCAAGAGGGTAAGGTCCGATACGTGAAGACGGTGCGCATGGAGTTCACGCCGTCGTTGCAGAAGGGGCATGTGAGCTTCGCCAACGGCGCGATCAGGGCGGCGAAGCGCTTTACCTACGAACAGGTTCAAACGCTGCTCGACTCGTTTAGCGTTTGCCCCGCCGGGGCGGCGCCCGCCGAAGACCGCCCCGGCGGGGCGGACGCTATTCCCGAAGACATTCAGCAAATGCTGAAACGGATGCGCGACCTCGCGCTCTTGCTGCGCAAGAAGCGGTTCAAGCGTGGCGCGCTCGAACTCACCATGCCCGAACCGGTGCTCGAATACGACGCCGACGGGCGCGTGAACGGCGCGCACTTCGCGGAGCAGAACCTTTCGCACCAGATCGTCGAAGAGTTCATGCTCGCCGCGAACGAAGCCGTCGCCGAACACTTCACGCGACACGAGGTGCCGTTCCTGCGGCGTGTCCACCCAGCACCGAACGAGGAGAAACTCGAAGCGTTCGCGCAGTTCGCGGGCCTGCTCGGTTACCCCATCAAGCGTGTGCAGGACCGGTTTGAACTTCAGCGCGTACTGTCCGAAACCGCCGAGAAGCCGGAACGCGCCGCGGTCCACTTCGCGCTGCTCCGCAGCTTGAAGCAGGCTACGTATTCGCCCATTCAGGACGAACACTACGCGCTCGCGAGCCAACACTACTGTCACTTCACCTCGCCCATCCGCCGCTACCCGGACTTGCAGGTTCACAGGTTGCTCGACCGGTGGATTCGGCACGGCTCCGCGAGCGCCAATGTGGAAGAACTGGCCGCGCTCGGCGAACACTGCTCGAAGATGGAACGCCGCGCCGAAACCGCTGAACGCGAACTGGTGAAACTGCGGCTGTTGATGTACCTCAGCACTCGCCTCGGCGAGCAACTCGACGCGGTGATTACCGGGGTCGCGGACTACGGGTTCTTCGCGCAGGCCGAACGATTCCCGGCGGAGGGACTGGTTCACATCTCGTCGCTGGTGGACGATTACTACTGGTTCGACGAATCGAGCCACACGCTCGAAGGGCGGCGCACGCGGCGGCGGTTCCGCCTGGGTGATCGCGTGCGGTTGGTCGTGGCCCGCGTCGATCTCCATCGCCGGATGCTTGACCTTAGACTGGCCGATACGCACCCGAAAACGGAAGATGACACCGGCGCCGGCCCGATGCCGAGTTACGGCCGGTTCCCGAAGCGGGAAGGTTCGCACCCCCCCAAACGCGGGAAGCGCCGGAAGTAGTCGAACACAGGCGAGAAAGCCTGTGCCACAAGACCGAGATTCATGATGCCTCTTTGTGTGCTGCCGAGCGGTCAGACGATCGGGTACGACGAAGCCGGGAGCGGCCCGCCGCTCGTGTTGCTGCATGCGTTCCCACTTGATCGGACGATGTGGGAACCGCAACTCGCGGCGCTCGCGGACGTGGCCCGCGTCATCGCCATTGATATGCCGGGGTTCGGTGAGTCGGCGCCGACCGCGTTCACCATCGACGGCGTCGCGGACGTTGTGAGTGACTTCCTCGCGGCGATGGACATCCCGAAGGCGATCGTCGGCGGTCTGTCGATGGGCGGTTACGTCGCGCTGGCGTTCGCCCGCAAGCACGCGGACAAACTCGCGGGCTTGATCCTTGCCGACACGCGTGCCGGCGTGGACGACACCACCGCGAAGGCGAACCGCACGCAGGCCGTCGCGCTCGTGAACAAGCAGGGCAGCGCCGCGCTGTTCGAGGGAATGGCGCCGCGGGTGTTGAGCGATTCGACGCGGAGCGCGAAGCCCGAAGTGGTGGAGCGTCTGAAATCGATCGCCGCGCAGCAGTGGGCCGTGAGCGTGGCCGCGGCGCTCGCGGCGCTCCGCGACCGGCCCGACGCGAACTCCGGACTCGCGGCCATCACAGTGCCGACCATCGTGATCGTCGGCGAGTACGACGCGGTCACGCCGCCGCTCGCGTCCGCGAACCTCTCGGCGCAGATTCGCGGGTGCAAACTCGTTCACATCCCGGACGCGGGGCACCTGTCGAGCGTCGAGAATCCCG
Organism: Planctomycetia bacterium; assembly: GCA_005772955.1. Lineage (GTDB taxonomy): Bacteria > Planctomycetota > Planctomycetia > Gemmatales > Gemmataceae > Gemmata. Next base: position 2,958 of record SXID01000126.1, on the reverse strand, counting down.
ACGCGTTCAATGGTGCGCTCAGGATGTTTGTCGCAGCTCTGTAACGAGTTTGGTTAGCCGCGAGCCGAAGGCGAGCGTATCGCGACACGCTCGCCTTCGGCCCGCGGCTAACCAAACTCTGCTAGTTGCTCTGTCAAGGGCCACCATGCCGACCTTCTCCGACCGCCTCGCCGAAGCCGTTCGTGCGAAAGGCCCGCTGTGCGTCGGCCTTGATCCGCGGTGGGAGTCGCTGCCGAAGTCGCATCGCGAAACGGCTAAACCCGAAGAACCTGAGTACGCGGCACGCGCGGTTCAGCAGTTCTGTGTTCGCGTCATGGAACTCGTTCAGCCCTTCACGGGCGTGGTGAAGCCACAAGCCGCGTTCTTCGAGTTGCTCGGGCCACCCGGGCTTCAGGTGCTGAAAATCGTCATCGAACGCGCGAAGGAAATGGGCTTCGTGACCATCCTCGACGCGAAACGCGGCGACATCGCCTCCACCGCGACCGCCTACGCCGACGCCGCGTTCAGCGGTTGCAATATCGACAGCAAGACGTTCCCCGTGTGGGACGCGGACGCACTCACCATCAACCCCTACCTCGGGCGCGACGCGGTCGAACCGTTCCTCACGGCCGCGAAGAAGGCGGATCGCGGTGTGTTCGTACTGGTACGCACGAGCAACCCCGGCGCGGGGCTGTTCCAGGATTTGGTGTGCAACGGCAAACCGGTGTACCGGCACGTCGCGGCGGAAGTCGCGAAGTGGAATGCCAGCACGATCGGCGCGTGCGGACTGGGCGATGTGGGCGCGGTGGTCGGCGCGACGCACCTGAAAGAACTGGCCGAACTCCGCGACGCGATGCCAGACGTGTGGCTGCTGGTACCGGGCTACGGCGCGCAGGGCGGGACCGCGGCCGACGTGAAGGCCGCGTACCGTGCCGACGGGTTGGGCGCGATCGTGAATAGTTCACGCGGGGTCACGTTTCCGTTTCACCCGGACGACCCCGATTGGGAAGCGAAGATCGGCGCAGCGGCGCAGAAGGCGCAAGCCGAGTTGAGGCAGTAGCGTGAAGATGATCTACCCGTTGTCTGGTTGCGGTAACCGGTCACTTCGCCGGATCGTAGCGGAATGCGAAGAACTTGTCGCTCACCTTCCCGACAAGGCAGTCGTGGTGTGAGTCGTAGCAGAGTTGCATCCACCCCATCCAGCTTTTGTGCGGCGGAATCTCGTTCGCCGGTTTCACTTCGCTCCACGCGTCCTTCTTCGGGTCGTACGCGAACATGCCCGACGGCTGCTCGTTCTTGTTGAACACCGCCACCGTGAAGAAGAGATCGCGTTTCGTGTCGTGAGCGAGGTGCGTGGTGTACAGCGCCGTTGGCGCGTCGGCGAGACGCTTCACGGTCTCCGTTTTTGGGTCGAACGCGAACACTTCGCGGAACTCCAGCGCCTTGCCCTTCTGCCACACGTCGAGTTGTCCACCGCCGACGATCAGCATCCGGTGACGCGGTGCATCGTAGAAGATCGTCCGGCCCATTGTGGTACGTGGAGGCGGGCTGTTCTTCGCCTTTCGCCAGGAGTTTTTCTCCACGTCGAGCAGCCACAGTTGCCCGTTCGCGCCGGTGTACACCAAACACTTGATATCGGGGCAGTACGCCATGCCGTCGTCGAGGCGGTTGGGCGGACACCCGTCGGCGTTGATGCGCGTCCACTTGTTCGTCGTGAGATCGAGCTTCCACGCGCCGTCGCATTCGTCGTGACCGACGAGCTTACCGTTCTTGTCGATCACACTCTGGTTCGCGCCGTTGCAGATGAAGACCGACTTCAGTTCGGGGACGTACTCGAACGCGTGGTAAACGTGTCGCGGGCTTGGGGTCGGTTCGTCGTCGTTCTCCGGTAACGCGAGCGTGCGGTAGCCGCCGCCCTTCGGTTCCATCTTCGTCCAGTTGTCGATCTTGATGGGGCTGAGTTTGCCGCTCGCGGGGTCGAGACCGAACAGGCAGTTCCCGTAGATGGTTTGGCCACCGTGTTTCTTGTCCACCCACCGGTCGTAGAGGAGAACGCGTTTGCCGTCGGGATCGTAGACCAGTTTGTTCCACCCCTGGCGCGCGAACTGTCCTTGGTCATCCTTCGCCCAAGGAGGTTGTTCGGTGGTGTATTTGATCTCTACGAACGTGTTCGCGGGAAGGTCTTTGAGGTCCGCCGCGTGGCTCGCGGTTGCGAGTCCCAGAAGCACGAGCAAACTACACTGCCTCATGATCCTTCTCCGTTGTTCCGCGATTGGCTCGCGACGCCTCCAGTCGCTTACGCTCCCGGCTCGCCTGTTACTTCCCCATCATCGCGAAGGCGACCAGACCCAACCCGATCATCGTCAGCACCAGCGCGCCGAAGATCAGTGTGCGGAGCAGGCCGTACATCGCGCGCAGCGAACCGAGCGCGTTCATCATGTGCCAGATGTCCTCGTTCTTCGTTTCCGTGACCTTGCGGAACGACGTGGCCGCGCCGCCGGTCCAGAAGCCGATGCACAGACACAACAGCGCCGCGGCGCCCAGACCGATCGCCGCACCGTAGTTGCCGCCGGAATTCATGACCTGCGTGGTGGTCAGCGCGCCCAGCACCGCGAACGCGAGACCCACCAACAGCATCAGACTCGAAGTCACCCTCATCGCGTCCGCGAGTGCGGAGATTTCGCGGTTGTGTTCGTCGTTGAACTCGTACTGCTGCGACTTGTATTCCTTGATCGGCGGCAGATCAGGCGCGGGACTGGACATGGTTCGACCTCGCGGGAAAGGGAAGTAGCGCGTTACGGATTGTACCCTGCCAACGCGGCGACGGGTACAATCCGCCTGTCGCTCTCTCCCCTTCGATTCGCTGTTGGACGGAGTTTATTCATGCGATACTTGCTGCTTACCGCATTCACGTTCTTCGCGCTCGTCACGCCGTTACGTGCCGCGGACGAACTGCCGGCGTGGGTGAAGCCCATGAAG
>SXID01000020.1 GCA_005772955.1 Planctomycetia bacterium | reverse complement strand
GGCTCCGTGTCGCGCACCTTCGAGAAGTTGCCGTAAGCCGAGAACGCCGGCTGATAGCGCGTCGCGAATATGTGGACACGCGAGAACTTGCTCGCGTTCTGCAACTTGACGGTGACGTTGTCCTTGTCCGCGGTCACGGTTTCGATCTGCACCGGCTTCAGGCCGGGCAACTGAAGTTGCCGCACGTTGTTCAGCACGTAGCCGTCGTGCGCGGCGCCGTCCGCGACGCGAATGCGGATCTTCTCGCCTGATCGCTTGAGGTAAAGATCGTAGTCGCCGGGCGCGAGGCCGCGCAGTTCGAGCAAACCCTTCTCGATGGCGAGCGACGCGAACTTGTCAGTGCGGATCATGTCGCCGCGCACCTCGAAGAGCGAGAGTTCTTCGCGCACCGGTTTGCCCACGGCACCGAGGTACGGGACCGTGATCGCGTCGCCGGACTTCGCGTGAATCAATTGACGGTAGGTGTGGCGATCCGTGGACAAACTCCACGTGTGCGCGATGCCATCGGGGTTGGTCGCGGTGACGCTGGTCACGTCGCCGAGCGAACCCAGAAACACGCGCCCTCGCGCGTCACTCTTGAGCACAACGTGAACCAGTTCCTTGAACTCGCGGTGCTTGATGTTAAGCGTGACCGGGCGGTCCGGCTTCGGCTCCCCGGTGCGGCCCAGAAGTTCGATCACGTAATCTGAGCCGAACTTCGCGAGGTGCAGGTCTTCGATCTTGTCCGTGCGCGCGAACTCGTTGACCGCGAACGACTGCGACGCGATCAGGTCCACCGACTTCCCGGTGCTGAGAACCTTCACCCTCGCGCTGATCGTCACATCGAGCTTCGACAGGCGTGACGGCACGCGGATCTCGTGGATCGATTCGCGGTCCTCGAACAGCTTGAAGTCGGGGATCTCGGTCGATGACGGCACGTTGTCGTGATCGGTCGAAGTGATCCGCACGCGCACTTCTTCGAGCAACTTCACCGACACAGGGTTGCCGTTGAGCTTCAATCCCGGGCGGATGAAGATCGGCGCGATGCGCTGTGAGATGAGGCTCTCGCGGTCGATGTGAATACCCGCGGTCAGGCGGAAGTCTTCGGCCTGGTGGTTCAAGTAATCGAGGCACGCAAAGTCGCCGCGCGACAGCACGATACTCCGCCGGCCGGGGGCTGTGCTGAACGGCAGGTGAATCACGCCGTCCTTGTCGGACTTGTACTCGACGGCGCCGAGCCACACGGCCGCGTCGTTCACCGGCTTGCTCTTCTCGTCCACCACGTGCACGACTTGACCCGCCGTGCCGGTACGGACGATCGGGTAGAGCCGGCCCTTGCGGATCAGCGCGCGGCTGCTCTTGCCGCCGCCGATGAGGTCGATCACGTACACGCCGGCGCGGCCGGCTTCCGGGAACGCGGGTTGGCCCTTCGGGTCAGGCAGTTCCAGCGTGAGAGCCGTGCGGCGGAACGGGTCCGCGTTGCCCACGATCACGCGCTCCGCGTTCGCGACCAATCCATCGAGGTTGATGTCGGTGTCGATCTCGCGCCCGTTGGTGCGATAGAAGTGCCGCGCGTTGATCTCGTACACCTTCATCAGCAACGTCGGCGCATTCTTCACGAACACCTCCAAACGGATCGGCTCGTCCACGCCCACATCGGTCTTGTTGGTGAACGCGAAGTCGATGTCCACGCGATCCTTCAGCGACTTCAGCGCTTCGGGCGGGATCAGCGAAGCCCAGCGTTCCGCGTCACCGACGCCGTTGGTCAACTTCGATTCCGCGAACAAGTGCTTCAGCACCACGTCGTCGATGTACGCGTCGAAGTCCTTGGTGGTCGCGGCATCCGTGAGGAAGTGAAGCAGGTAACTACGGACCAGCGGCGAATCGTCGCCCACGACCGGCATCAGCGTGATCGCGGCGTAATCGACGCCGAGGTTCGCGGGGTACTTGCGCGCGGTCTCGGAGTCGAGCAAACGCCGGTGCATGTACGCCTGACCGCGCGGCAGTTTCAGGTAGTCGGTCAACCGGTCCTTGTTGTAAGTGCCCTCGGCGCGGTCGAACACGAGCCGGTGGTACGCGACGTGCGCCTTCAGCGGGTTGTGAACCGGGTCGAGTCGGTCCGCGAACGTCTGCAAGCGGTCGAGGAACGCCTTCGCGAGTTTGCGGTCGCGTTTCCAGTCGTCGTCGGTACCGGGTTGGAGCTTCGTCACGTACGCGGAGACGAACGCGGACTCGTTCAGCACACTTGGCTTCAACTTGACGAGGTCTTCGAGTTGCGTGAGCGTCATCTGGCGATGAACGTGGTACGCGCCGAACGACTGCGGGTGCAGTGCGGACAGGTCATCGGAAACGAGTTTGGGCAGGTTCGCGATGTCGGGCCGCGTGAGCCGCGACAGCAACTGCCGCCGGTTCTCCCACGACAGCGCGTCCGCCGCGAGCCACTCCAGCGCGATCTCTTCAAAGTTGTCGAGCGTGCCCCACCGAGCCAGCGACGTGGCCTTCAGCGTGTCGCGGCTGATGAGCTTCTGGTCGAGCGAAGTCGGCAGGTTGACCGCGACGCCGACCACTTCCTTCTGATGGTCAAAACGCAGCCCGATCCGGCCGCGAACGTATTCGAGCGTCTTCTTCGGGTCTTTCTCGTAGTTGAGCAGTGCGTGCCGCGTCTGGATCTCGGTGAGGCGCGCCGTCTGTCCGTGGCGCTCGTGCCACAACTTCGTTTGCGGTTCGATCTTGTCGAACTGCCCGGAGTTCAGGTGGTGCAGGCAGTGGTAGTAGTAGAAGTCTTCGGAACCGGGGATGAGTTGTTTGAGCGCGACGTTGCGGTCTTTCGCAAGCGCGAAATCCTCAATGAACCCGATGTCGCCGGCCGCGGAATTGGGAGTCATCAAGACGACTCCCGAAAGTGCCGCGAGGAACCCGCCCATCAGCCAAACCGTCGCGCGTCGCATCGTGAAGCCCTCGGGCACATGAAGACGGACCGCCGGCGCACGGCGGTCGCGGGAGAGTCACATCGATACTGATTCAGACGAGATTGGAACGTAACGAGATGGTAAAGGCGTCGGGAAACACGGGAAAGGCCACTTCTCCGAATCCTCCGGTCGCGCTGAATCTCTGCCGTGAGCGGGTGCGAACAGTTACTGCCACTCCGGTTCGACCGGCAGTTCCGGTGGCGCCGCGCACACCGGTCGCGATCCGGGAACCGAAGGCGGCGCCCACACCGGTCAGCGGACGGAATTGTGTCCCGCGTACGCCGGTTCTCCGTTTCTGTTTTTAGGCAGAGACAGCGACCGCACGAACTAACAACACAGCGCGACGGGCGACAGACGGGCGGAGCACGCCGCGAACGACGGGGCGGGGGCGGGTGGAAATGCTTGACCGAAAATCGGACACTTCCCGTGCCGGGTGCGGCACGCGAATTCCGCGCGCCGTGACCCCTCATTGCCCGTTCATTAATCTGTGGCTATCACTAATTGGAAGGTTCTCCGCTTCTCGCCCTGCGATGAATCCCACCGGCCGGGTGTCCCGGACACCGCTCGCACGGAACCTTGTTCCTGCCCTCGGGTTTGCTGAATTGTTCTGCGCTCATCGTGTCGATGGGGTTTCCCCTCGCGCGGTGAGGCATCCGACTCGTACCAGTATCTCATCCGTTTTCCTCCCCGACGGCGCTAACGGGGTGACTCCCGATTGCGGAACGCCGGACATCACGACCACCCGATTCGTACTGGTGCTGCAGCGCTGGTCCACACGAATCCAAGTTAATCACCGAAGAGAAAGGCCTCTCCGATGAACTGGTTCAAGTTCTTCCGGCTGGTCGGTTCCTCGAAGCGGCCCCTCTCGAAGACCCCAGCGCGGCCGCGCCACCAACTGACGCTGGAAACACTGGAGGCCCGCGAGGTGCCCGCGACCCCGGTCGTCCAACTGGTGACCCCGGCGACGGGCGGCTCGCTCGGCACCTCGATCACGGTGAAATACTCCATCGACGTGACGGGAGCCGATCAGACGGGCAACTATCGGCTGTTTGCGGCTGACGGCACACCAGTGACCATCGCGAGCGTCACCTATGACGACACGAACCTGAATCCCCTCCTGAACTTTACCGCGACCATTCTCACTACGGATCTGTCCGTGAGTGGCGGCCCCCTCACCGCTGGGGCGTACTCTCTGTTCCTCCGTGGGGACCAGATTGCCGACCAGGCCGTGCCAACCGACACACTGGCCGCGCCCGGTCAGATCGTGATCGCCAACGGCGGGCGCAGTAACCTCGCGACGGTCGCGCTCAACGGCTCCAATCTCGGCGCGGTCCAGACCCTCGGTCTACCGGCTCAGGGCACGACGAACTACCTGCCCTCCGCTGCAGCCATCACGGACGTGAACAACGACGGGCTTAAAGACCTACTCGTCACCAGCAGCGGGTCCTCGAGCGTGGTCATCTACCTGGGCGACCCGCTGGGCGGATTCTCGACGCTCCCGGACCTGACCCTCGACCTGCCAACCGGTGCCGCGCCGAGCGCGATTGTCGTGACCGACTTGAACGCGGACGGAAACTCGAAAGCAGATATTGCGGTCGCCAACACCGGGACCGACAACGTCAGCGTGTTCTTGAACCTGAACACCACGGCGGGCGAACTGAACTTCAGCGCCGCGACGAACTTCGCAGCCGGCGACTCTCCAGTGGCGCTTGCGTCCGCGCAACTTGGCGTGGGCAACGGCGTGGACTTGGTCGTCGCGAACTCCACCGTGGCCGCGAGCACCGGCTTGGCAGATTTCGTCGTCAAAATCCTCACAGGCAACGGCGACGGCACATTCGTCGCAACCCCCACGGAAGCCATCGTTGGGTTGGCGGGCGCGGACCTGACGACCCCGACAAGCATCGCGGTCGGCGACTTCAACGGGTCAGGTGGCACCGACGACATCGTGGTGGGTGGCGCCACCGGCGTGAGCATCCTGCTGAACACCTCGACAGCGATAGCCCACACTTTCGCTGCGACATTCGTCGCAGGCCCCGCGATCACGTCGCTGGCGACAGGCCGGGTCCGCGCCAACGGGAGCGGGCGTCTCGATGTTGTCGCCACGACCAACACCGGGTCGCTCGTCGCGTTCCTGAACAACGGGGCCGGCGTATTCCGGCCCACCGACGTCATCACGTCCGGCGTTGCGGCCCCGACCGGATTGCTACTCAAGGATCTGAACGGCACCGGGTCCAGTTCCCTCGAACTGGTGTACGTGAACGGCGCCGCGGCCGGCGGTGCCGTTTCCCGCGCCCCGCTGCAAACCGGGTTGATCTCCGATGCTAACAGTACCGCCACCGTCACCACCATCAACAGCACCGCCCACGGGTTGGTCAACGGACAACGGGTCGTCATCAGTGGCGCTACCTACCAAGACGCTACCCCCGCCACTGTGCCGAACCCCGACGCCAACGGCACGTTCTACATCACCGGGGTCACCACCAACACGTTCCAGTTGGTGGGCGGTGTCACCCTCGGGTTACTGGACGGGGATTCCAACACCGGAACGTGGATCGCACTACCCGGCATCATCACCAATGTGACGAAAGCCGCAGCGGCCCCGATCGTCGTCACCGCCCCCAACCACGGGTTGCGGACCGGGCAACAGATCACAATCGCCGGCGTCGGCGGGGCGGGTCAGGCGAACGGCTCCTTCTTCATCACCCGGATCAACGCGAGCAGTTTCTCACTCAACGCCACCGAAGGCGTGACTCTGGGAACTTACAACGCGAACACAGGCACCCTCACCCTCGCGCCGTACCCAACCGGCGCGAGTCCCGTCGGCGCGGCTCTTGGGGACTTCACGGGCGAGGGGATCAACGATCTGGTGGTGTTCGGCGGCACTGCCTCCGCCACCGCCAACGACAACACCTTCTCGTTCTACACCGGCTCCGGCAGTGGCTCGACCGGAGACGGCACCTTCCTCGCCCCCACCAACCTGCTGCTCTCGGGTGCTAAAGCGAACCCGCGTGAACCAGCAGTTGGCGACCTGAACCTGGACGGCATCCTCGACCTCGTTGCCCCAGATCTGCAGAACAGCTTGGTCAACGTGTTCCTGGGTCTCAATGGCGGTGGATATGCGGCGGCTCAGACGTTTTCACCGAGCACCGGCGGCAACAGTCGGGAACCGGTTTCGGTCACGCTGGGCGACCTGAACGGGGACGGCAAACTCGACATCGTCTCCGCCAGTCAGCGGGACAACAACGTCGCGATCTTCCTGAACACAACCAATGCTGGTGGCGCGCTGACGTTCGCCGCCCCCACCCGCGTGACCGTGGGTCGCACGCCCACCCAGGTGAAGCTCGCGGACATCAACAACGACTCCGACCTGGACTTGCTCGTTGCCCACAACGGCGGTGGCGGCGGTTCGAGTCGCGGTGTCACGGTGCGCCTGGGGAGCGGCAACGGCGCGTTCCAGAATGCGATCGAATACGCGTCTGGCACCCGCGCAACGGGGCTGGCCGTTGCCGACTTCAACCTGGACGGGAATCTGGACTTTGCCGTAACGAACGACAACACCCCCGGTGAGGTAAAAATCCGCTCCGGGGACGGTAAAGGCGTCTTCACCAATGGGGGCACCTTCACCGTCGGTAACAACCCGATAGACATCGTCGCGGTCGACTTCGACAACGACGGGTACGCGGACATCGCGACCGTAAGCCGGAACAACACGACCACGGATAACGTCAGTGTTCTCTTGAACAACCTGGGCACCGGGTTCCAGACGGCCATCAATACGACGGTCACCACCGGGGTGCCGCTCCAGAGCATCGCGGCCCTGAACGTGAACTCGGACGCATTCATCGACCTGGTTGTCACCTCGCGAGCGTATGACCCGCCGGGCAAGGGGTCCCCGCCCCCGCCCCCGAACCCACTGAACAACACGCACGTCCTCCTGGGCACCGGGGACGGTGGCTTCGCGACAAGCGTCGATGACTACTCGGTGGACATCCCAACCACGACCCCGGCGGCCGGGTCCGCGACACCGGTCCCGTCGTTTGTGGCCGTTATCAGCGACCCATTCCGGTTGTTGTCCACCTTTAATGTGGGCGGCACCACGGTCAGCGTGAACCTGATCCGCAACGGGGGGTTTGATGCCCGCTCGTTGACCAACGAGCAGGGGAACCTGGACGGCTGGACCGCCTTCAAACTCCGGGACACGACCCGCGGCAGCGCTGGTGCTTGGGGCATCCACACGGCCGGGCTGAGTCCCCTCAGTGGCACGGTCGTGCCCGCGCCCTCGGGCAAGTACCAGGCGATGCTCGACCAGCAAAACCTGCGCCCGTATGAAGGGAACAACAACCCGAACGCCGCCGACACCTACGCCGGGTCGCACGCCCTTTACCAGGATTTCATCGTCCCGGCCTCCGCGACCAGCGTGAAGCTCTCGTTCAGCCTCTTCATGAACAGCGCCACCAGCTGGACCGATGCCACGACCACATCGGCTCTCGACTACCGGACCAGCGATTCAAACCAGCAAGTCCGCGTCGATATCGTGAGCACCGGTGGGAACGTCCTCAACCCTAACGGCGCTCTGGGTGTTCTCGGCGTCACAGACTTCATCGACGGCGGGAACGTCCTCCTCAACATATTCCAGACCCAGAGTACGGACGCGATCGTCCGCACGGTAACGTTCTCAGGAGGCTCGGCCATCGACCTGAGCCAGTTCGTCGGCCAGTCGGTCCGGCTGCGCATCGCGACGACAAACAACCAGGGTCGGTTGACCGTCGGTCTGGACAACGTCCGCATTCAGACGGTGTTCACCGATACTGTGCGCCCGTCTCTCCAGTCCATCAACTTGCGGAACCCGTCGTTCCTCGCTGGCCCCAACACCCTGGAGCAATCGACCGACCCGACCATCGTGGGCCGGATCGCTGACGACGGTTCGAGCAACAACGTCAAGCAAATAACCTTCGACCTGGCGAACAACGGGTTCGGTACCCCCGCCAACCCAAGCCCAGACGACGTCGCGATCACGACGTTTGACGCTAACGGGTTCTTTGCCTTCACCGCCACTACGCTGTTACCGGGTCTCCAGAACATCCCTGTTCAGGTGGTGGATCAGGCCAGCAACGCGCTGGTTCAAACCTACACTTTCATCCTCCAGGGTCCGAGTCTGACGAACTGGGCGGCGGCTGGGCCGGGACCGATCAACGTCGCCTCGGCTGGGTTCAACTACGCCACCGTGTCCGGCAAGATTACCGGGATCGCGGTGGACCCGACCGACCCGAGCGGGAACACGCTCTACGTCGGCTCGGCCAACGGGGGCGTGTGGAAGACCCTGGATGGCGGAAGTAACTACCTGGCCGTCACCGACAACGTGACCGACCTTACCAACCAGCGAGTGAATGTGTCCGTGGGGGGCCTCACCCTCGGCACTAACTCCAGCGGAACCGTCAAGGCAATCTACGCGGCCACGGGCGTGGACGATACCGCGTTCACCTCGCGGACGAGTATCGGCGTACTGCGGTCACTCGACAACGGCACCAACTGGCAGGTTCTCGGCGGCGCCACCACGGCGGGTGTCAACGGGGCCACGGTGACCAGCAACGGCATCTTCGCCGGCGCCCGAGTGTCCAAGGTCGTCGTGGACCCGAGCAACCCCGCGGTCGTCTACGTGGCTATTACCTCGTGGGATGACCCGACCAAGACGCCGATGATCCTCAAGACAACCAACGGCACCGCAGCGAACCCACTCAACGTGACGTGGACCAATGTCCTGAACCCGCAGGCCATGTTCGTGGGCAACATCACCGTCGGCGGTCCCGGTGCCCCCCTCCCTTCGGTTACCGACCTGCTCGTGGACCCGTTCAACCCAAACCGCATTATCATCGGCCTGGGAAACATCGGTCAGGTTGCTTTTCAGACCACCACCGGTGTGTGGCTCTCCACCAACGGCGGCGGCACCTGGGAACTCCAACTCGGCGGCGACGCTGCGGGACCGGGCGGCCCACTGGCCAGCAACCCCACCACGGACACCCGGGGCATCCTACCCTCCGCAGGCGTTGGTCGCATCACCCTCGCACAGGGCACCGGGCGGGTGGGTGACGAGAGGTACGTTTACGTGCTGATCGCAAACCCGCCACCCGGGCTAAACCCGAGTCAGTTCGACAACGGCACCTCCATGGGGCTCTACAAGTCGAAGGACAACATGCTCAACTTCACGAAAGTGTCGTTGAGGGAACCGGGGTTATTGCACGGGCGATACACCGAGAACTACGTCGATATCGAACTTGTCGGGGCCGAAGGTTCGACAGTTGGCGCGATGTCGGTGGACCCGAGCAACCCGAACGTGGTCTACGTCGGCGGCTCGAACCGCTTGTTCAGCAATCCTTCCGTCACCCCACAGCACGCGCTGATCCGCGTCGATACCGGGAACATTCGGGACGCCACAGTCGAGACAACTCCAGGCGTATTCCCCAACGATGGCGATGACCGCGACAAGGCCGCAGCCGCAGAATTCGCGCTCGGGCTGTATCCGGTCAACCCGGTGACCGGGATAGGTGGTCAGGCCTACCGCGGCGAGGGGGTGTACTGGTACGACATCGAACGAGCACAGATCAGGCAAGGCAACCTCGATAACACTGGCAGTCAGCGGCGCCTGCCGACTGCGATCCACCGGATCGCATTCGACACTCAGGGCCGACTCCTGTTCGGCACTGAGAACGGCCTCTACCGCGGCACTGCGCTCGGCTTCCAGTACGACTTCGATAGCAGTTTCGCCGGCATTCTAGACGGTGGTGGCGGTGGCGGTGGCGGTGGCGCTGCTACCACCTTCAACCCAGCCGGGATGACGATCACCGAACTCAACGGCAATCTCCAGATCACCGACCTGACATCGGTCGCGATCGACCCGACCACTCGGACTACGCTCTACATCTCCGCCTCGGGCGTGGGAACCGCGACCACCACGGGTGGTCCGTCAGCCTGGCAGACGAGCGGCCTCACCGGGCCGACCGTCAGCACAGGTAATCTCAACATCCCGAACGCGTTCAAGATCGTGGCCGCAAACCTGGCTCCAGACGCCCCACTCGACGCTGTGACCACGCTGTACCGCGCCTGGCAGTTCAACGGTTCGGCGTCACTCGTCCCCGAGGTCTCGATCGACGCCGGACAGACGTTCTCCACGGGTGCTTCCGCCGGTATCAGTAGTCAGGACACAGCCGCGGTCGCACCAGTCCTCGCGATCAACCCAGTGAAGGTGGCCGTGGACGGCGTCTTCTACGACGAGTTGCTCTTCGGAACCAACCAGGTGTACATTTCCCGCACCGGCGGCAACGTGTTTGATGCCATTCCCCTGTCCGATCTGACTGGCACCGAGCGTTACTCGGCCCTTGCGTTCTCGGGCAACAGCACCGTGTATCTGGCCGGGACCAACGAAGGCAACGTACTCAGGACCACCGCCGTTGGTTCGTTCGTCAGTATAACCGGCAACCTGCTCACCCTCGTGGGGGGCGCGTTCGCGATCAACGGGATCACCGTCGATCCACGGGACACGACCGGGAACACAGTTTTCGTGATGCTAGCGACCCCATTTGGCCAGATCAGCGTGTACCGGACACTCAACGCCAACTTGGCAAGCCCAACGTGGACCGCGGTGACGGGCACCGGAACCACGCGACTTCCGCTGGTGACGTCGTACAAGATGGTCATCGACCCGCGGGTCAGCGCCGGCGCCCCGTTGGGGCGAATGTACCTGGGTACCGACCGCGGCATGTTCATCTCGGGTGATGGCGGGGCGAACTGGCTGCCACTGGGCAACGGCCTGCCTGCCGCCCCAGTCGTGGACGTGCAGTTCAACGCCGCTTTTGAGGTGTTGGCTGTCGCGACGCAGGGTCGCGGCGTGTTCACTCTGTCGACGGCCCGGTTCGGCCCGGCCATCACACTAGTTGCTCCGGCGTCGCCCACAACCGACGGCGCGCTCAACTCGCTCGACGTCACATTCAACACGCCGGTGGACCCACGCACCTTCACCGCGGACTCGAACAACGCCCCGCGCACGCTGCTCACGCTGCTCGCGCTCAACAGCACCGACTTCGCCACCACTCGCGTCAAGGAACTGGTCCAGCAATACCAGAACCGCGTCGCGAGCCAGGGCGACATCAACATCGGGCTAACGTACTTCTTCAACACCACACTTACTGGTGCGGGCAATGTCGTCGCGGGCGAATTCACCATCAACCAGGTGTTTGCGGCGTCGTCCGGCACGATGGTGAACGACAGCCGACTGCAAGGCGAACTGGAATACACGTCGTTCCTCACGTCGAGCAACTTCTACTTCGCCAACCTCGGTGGCAACACGAACGCAACCTGGATCGAGAAGGTGTGGCAGGATCTGTTCTTCCGCACTGCGACCGGCGACACTATCGCGGCAGGATTCCTCACAGACCTGAACGCGAACACGCGAACACGCCTCCAGATCACACAACTACTCACAGGGGCAAGAGCCGCGAACGGCACTCCACCTGGCCCGACGAGCTTGCCCAACGCGGCCCTCGTCAACCCGCTCAACGTGCGGGCAGCCGAGTTCCACACCAACCTCGTTGCGGCACTCTACAACAAACTGGTGGCTCGCAATTACCCCGTGTCCGGGGCTTCGAACCCGGAGATCGTGAACCACGTCGCCACGCTCGCCCGCGGCGGTCTGCTTCGCAACGTCGTCGCGCGTATCATCTCCACGACTGAAGCCTACCAGAGGTTGGGCAACGACTACGCGTTGCCCGTGGGCGTCACCACGAAGGCCGTGGCCCTGGGTAATCTCACCGGCCTGACCACGGGGGCCAACGGAGCGGGCGCCCCGGTTCTCGACCTTCTCGTGGCAGGCAGTGACAACAAACTGAGGGTATACGCTGGCAAGGTCGGTGGCGGCTTCTCGCCGGACCCAACGCTTGTCCGTCTGGGCCAGGCACCCACCCGCAACGCCACCCTCGACCTCCCCATGGGCGCTGATCCTGCCACTATCGTCGTGGCAGACTTCAACAACGACGGCAAGATGGACATCGCGGTCGCCAACTCGGCGCTCACCTCAACTACCACGAACACCGTCAGCGTGTTCCTCAACACCAGCGCGGCGGTGGGGCAACTCGGTTTCGGTACCCGCACCGACCTCGATGGCGGGAACAACCCATTTGGGTTGGCCGTCGGGAACGTTGACGGAATCGGGGGTCTCGACCTGGTCGTCGCGAACCGCTCGGTGAACTTGTCCAACGAGTACACTGCCAGCATCCTGTTGGGTAACGGAAGTGGCGGGTTCGGCGCGTTGTCAAAGGTCGTGCTCGGCGACACTGTGGGCACGGTAGGAGCCACCGAACTTCAGTTGCCATCCGGCCTCGCGCTGGGCGACCTGGACGGCGACAACCGACTTGACCTGATCGTGTCCGGCAGTAACGGTCTCGTGACGCTGATCAATAGCGCAGCCACACCGGGGACGTTCCCCACAGCGACGCGGGTTCGGCGCACAAACACGCCGACCACCTCGGTCACCGTCGGCAACCTCGACAGCGACACCGACCTGGATATCGTTGCGATCTCCGACAACGCGGCGGGTATGGCGCTGCTGTTCCGCAATGACGGAGGGGGTGCGTTCACTCCCTCGATGGTGGCGACCGGAGCCAACCCACGGCAGGTTCAACTCGCCGACATGACTGGTGACGGCAAGTTGGACATCGTGGTCGGCAGCGGCGCCTCCGGCGGTGGCCTGGCGGTTCTGAACAACACCACAGCGGCGACCGTGCCGGGACCGGACACGCTCGCCTTCGCGCCGCCGTTCACGTACCCACTCACCGGGAGCAAGCCCTCCTTCCTCGCTGCTGGCGACACCAACCAGGACGGCCTGACCGACCTGGTGGTCGGGTACGAGAGCAGCGAATTCGTGTCCTCGGTCGTCGGCCAGGAGCAGGGTTTCCTGCGCGTCGCGACGGATCCGAACTGGCTCGACTGGGTGTTCCGGTCGCTCGCCGGGCGCCCGTTCGGCCAGAGCGAACTGCTTCTGTTCGCGCCTATCCTCGGCCAGAGCGCTCTGGCGTTCCTGAACGGTCCTGGTGGGATCGCGGCACCGCTGTCGATCGCTCCGACCGACACCACCAACATGACGTATCGGTTGACGTTTGCGCCGCGCCTGTTGGACAGCAGTTACCGGCTGTTCATCGGGCCGAACACAGTCGGAGTGGTACTCAAGGACTTCATCGACCTGAACGGGACGTACGCAAACACCGGCAATCCGATGAACCAGAATCAGAATCCGTTCAATGGTGAGCAGCCAGTAGGCGCGTTCCCCAGCAACGCGAACCAGGGCGACCGGTTCACAACCTTCATCTCGGTGAACAACAACGACAACGGTCGGTTCATCTCGGCAGTGTACGAGGACTTCCAGGGCATCTCACCAAGCGGGCGCAAGCCGGACCAAGCCGGGTTCTTCCCTCTCGCCAATTCCGTCGAGACAGTCCGACGTGCATCGCTCAACAGGTTCGCGACCACCCTCGTGAATTCCGCTGAGGAGATCGACAACCTCGTCAACGGCACGTACCAGCGGTATCTGCGGCGTGTACCAACCAGCGGCAGCGCGGCGATGGAACTGGAAACGACACGTACAGCGATCCAGAACGGCACGCAGACGATCCGCGGGCTGGTGGTGCAACTGCTTGCCAGCAACGAGTACTTCATCAACGTTCCCTTCGGCGGGAACAACAGCAACGCGACCTGGATCATCAGTCTCTACCGCGATGTACTCCCCGGCGTGGTCGCTCCGGCATTCCCAAGTAGCCTGACGCGGACGCAAGTCACGAACCAGTTGGTGTTCAGTGATGACGCGCTGCGTCAGACTGTCACCGAGTACATGCGCCTGTTCCTCGGCCGCAACCCGGTGCGTAATAGCTTCGACGCGAGGATCGACGAGACCACGGGGTACCCGTACAACGCGCTACCCGCGACCAACTTCTTGACACTATTGCGGACCAGTGGCGTTGCCGGGCAGCCCACCGGCGACCAACAGGTTATCATCTCGCTCGTCGCGTCATCCGAGTACCTGCGGGTTCGTGGTGACAGCAACTTCGAGTGGCTGAAGAGTCTGTACACCCGCGTCCTCGGTCGGGCGACAATCGACACGGATCCGGTCACCGGGGTCGAGTTCACCAGCACGCTCACGGGCCTTCTGGCGGACTACACCACGACCCGCGCGACGGTGCTCACCACAATCCTTAGCAACCGAGAGACTCGGGACCGGTTCTACACCGATTACTACACGCAGTTCCTGAGTTTGCCCGGCCTGGCGCGGGTGCCAACGCAAGCCGAACTGAACGCACAAGAGGCGTTCTACCAGAGTATCGTCCCCTACGTCTCGAACATCACGACAACGCCGCCGACCACGGCGACCGTGACCATGCGGCTCGAGGCGGTCGTCGCCAACATCCTCCGCAGCACGGAATTCTTCCTTCTCAGCGGGCCGGGCAGTGCCAACTCGGGCTGGATCGCGAAGGTCTACAACGCGCTGCTCGGCCGCATGGCTGACGACGCGATTGCCGTGACGCAACTCGACTACCTCAACACCCAGACCGCCACCACCGCCCTGCTCTCGGCCGCGCGGTTCTCGGTCGCACTACAGATACTTAATTCGACCGAGTACCGGCAGCAGCTCATTACGCGGTTCTACCAGTCGTACCTGCTCCGCACGCCTACCAGCGCGGAGTTGAACAACTTCGTAACTCTCATGAGCGGCCCGATGGGCATCACGCAGCAGGCCGTTCTCATCCGGTTGTTGAAGCACCCGGGATACTTCCTGCTCCAGTAGTGCTGTGAACGAGACACAACGGGCCGACGCTCCTGTCATGGGAACGGCGGCCCGTTGGGTTTGTGGTCCGAACGCGAGACCACGTCAGGAGCGTCACCAGCAGCGGTCAGCCTCGCAACCGCGAACCACCACATCATCCCCGAAGGCTACACGCACCAGCTTGGCTTCGAGTTCGTCCCACCGTACCGGTTCGAGCGCGTCCGCGACCGGCTCGTAGCCAAAGAGAATGTGGAAGCTCGAAGACTTTCGCGCGATCCAACACGACGGCACATCGATCCCAGGACAGACCCGAGATCGCTTTCGGGAAAAACGGCGCGACGGAACGAGCCGCGACCGCAAGGGAGTGGCAGACCTCAACCGCTCGCTTGCGGTCGCGGCCCGTTGAGGCACCACACATTTCCAGCCGAAGTGACGCGCTGCGCGATTCAGGCGAACAAATCCTTCATCACGGTGCCCGAAACGTCGGTCAACCGGAAGTCGCGGCCCGCGTGGCGGAACGTCAGTTTCTCGTGATCCAGACCGAGCAGCGCGAGAATGGTCGCGTGGAGGTCGTGGACGTGAACCTTGTTCTCGACCGCGTGCCAGCCGTAATCGTCAGTCGCGCCGTACCGGAAGCCGGGCTTCACCCCGCCGCCGGCCATCCACACCGTGAACCCCTCCGGGTTGTGGTCGCGGCCGTCGTTGCCGCCGCCCTCGACCGTCGGCGTGCGCCCGAACTCGCCGCCCCACAGCACCAGCGTGTCCTTCAGCAGCCCGCGCGCCTTCAGATCCTTCAGCAATCCCGCGATGGGCTTGTCCACCTCTCGCGCGTTCTTCGCGTGCCCCTTGCGCAGGTCGCCGTGCTGGTCCCACTGCACCTTGTCGTCGCTGTGCGTGACCTGGACGAACCGCACCCCGCGTTCCGCGAACCGGCGCGCCAGCAGGCACTGCCGGCCGAACGGCGCGGTGACCGGATCATCCAACCCGTAGAGCTTGCGCGTCGCGTCGGTTTCCTTTGCGATACTCTCGGCTTCCGGCATCGCCTGCTGCATGCGAAAGGCCAGTTCGAACGACTCAATGCGTCCTTCGAGTGCCGCGTCCGGGCCGCTGCGGTCGAGGTGAGCGCGGTTCAGGTCACCGAGCAGGTCGAGTTGCTTCTTCTGAGCGTCGCGGGTGAGGTTCGAGTTCTCGATGTACTTCACCTTCGCCTGCTCGACAGGCGTACTCGCGTTCCCAATGGGCACGCCCTGGCACGATGCCGGTAGGAACGCGGAACCCCAGTTGTTCACGCCGCCGTGCGCAAGCGTCGGGCAAACGGTGACGAACGCCGGCAGGTTCTGGTTCTCGGTGCCCAATCCGTAAGCCGTCCACGCGCCCATGCTCGGCCTGACGAAGTTGTCGCTACCGGTGTGGAGTTTGAGCACCGCGCCGCCGTGCGCCGGGTTCGTACCGTGCAGCGAGTGAACGAAGCAGATGTCGTCCACACACCCGGCGACGTGCGGGAACAGCTCGCTTACCGGGCTGCCGCACTCGCCGTGTTTATTGAACTTCCACGGCGACTTGAGCAGGTTGCCGGTCTTGGCGAACACGACGCGCGGGCGCGTCCCGGGGTACGGTTTGCCATCGTCGCGGTCGAGCACCGGCTTTGGCTCGAACGTGTCGATGTGCGACGGCCCGCCCTTCATGAACAGGAAGATGACGCGCTTCGCCTTCGGCGCTGAGTGAGGTTTTGGCGCTCCCGACAAGCCCGACGTGCGAGCAAGGGCCTGTGCGGCGAGCAGATCGTTTAGCGCGAGCGCGCCGAACCCCAACGCAGTGTGGCGAAGGACGTCGCGTCGCGAGGGCCAGAAGGTCGGGTTCACGGGACCAATCTCCATCGCGCTCAGTTGAGGTGAACGAACTCGTTCGCCGCGAGGACCGCCTGACACACCGCGGCCCACGCTTTCCGTTGGCGTTTCGCAGCGTTCGTCTCGGTCGCAAACTCTTGCTCGAACGTGGCGACGCCCGCAGTCACACGTTCGACTTCCTTCGCGGTCGGCGGGCGCCCGTAAGCCAGCGCGAACAGCACCCGCACGCGACCGCTGTCGTCGAGGTTCCCCGCGAGCACACGCCCGGCGAGCGCGTCCGCGGCGCGGGCCGCGAGTTCGCTGTTCAGGAAAAACAGCGCCTGCGTCGGAACGGTAGTCGTGGCACGATCGCCGTTGGGAACGGCCGGGTCGGGTGCGTCGAACAACTGAAACACGTCGTACAGGTTGTTCCTGATCACTGGCAGGTAGACCGAACGCCGGTCGCTCGCGTAGGTGGTCTTGTCCTTCGACGTGTGGTCGAAGATGTAGTCGCGGTTCTTCACGTGCGTGAGCGCCGGACCGCCCGCGGTACGATCGAGCAACCCGCCGACGGCGAGAAGCGAATCACGAACCGCCTCGGCTTCGAGTCGCCGACCATTCGCCCGCCACAGCAACCGGTTGTCCGGGTCCGCGGTCGCGGCCTTCAGGTCGTGCGCGCTGCTCAACTGGTAGGTCGCGGAGAGCATGAGTCGCTTGTGGAGCTTCTTCAGGCTCCATCCATCCCGCACGAACTCCGACGCGAGATAGTCGAGCAGTTCGGGGTGCGTGGGCTTTTCGCCGATCAGACCGAAGTTGTCCACGGAGCGCACCAGTCCCTTGCCGAAGTGCCAGCGCCAGACGCGGTTGACCATCACACGCGCGGTCAGCGGATGCTTCGGGTCGATGAGCCACTTCGCGAGTTCGAGCCGGCCACTCTGGTCCTTCGGCAGCGAGGGCTGCTTCTCGCCAGCAAGTACAACGGGGAACCGCCGCGCCACGACCGCGCCGGGCGTAAGGTGGTTGCCGCGTCGCAACAGCGGCACGTCGGACGTCTTGCCTTCCGTCGCGCCCATCGCGGAGGGCAACTCCGGTGCAGTCTTCTCCCGTGTCGCGAGTTCCGCCTGGAGCGTTTTCAGTTCCGCCTTCGCCGGGTCGTCATTCTTGCCGGTCAGTTCCTTGATGCGGCCCTTGAGCTTCGCCACCGCCGCGTCGTGCTCGGCCTTTCGTTTTAGATCATCGGCGGTCGCGAGCGGGTTCTCGTGCCAGCGCGCAACCTTCTTGAAGTGCTCCATCGTTTTGGTGCTGATGAACACACCGGCCAGCCCGTAGTAATCGGCCGCGCTCACCGGGTCAAACTTGTGGTCGTGGCACCGCGCGCAGCCGAGCGTGAGGCCCATCACCGTGCGCCCGAACGTGTCGAGTTGCTCGTCCACGATGTCCAGTTCCATCTTCTTCTCGTCCGGTTCGGCCAGCACCTTCGGCCCGAGCGCGAGGAACCCGGTGGCGACTACGGGATCGAAGGATGAAGGATGAAGGATGAAGGATGAATCGGAACCCCGAGTTGGCCCGACCTTCTTTTCATCCTTCATCCTTCCACCTTCCACCTTCCAAAGCAGATCACCCGCCACCTGTTCGAGCAGGAAGCGGTCGTAGGGCTTGTCCGCGTTGAAGCCCTTAATGACGTAGTCGCGGTAGCGCCACGCGTTGCCGTGCGCGGTGTTCTCGTCGAGGCCGTTGGAGTCCGCGTAACGGGCGACATCGAGCCAGTGACGGCCCCACCGCTCACCGTAAGCCGGCGACGCGAGCAACCGATCGACCACCTTTGTGAACGCTTCCGTCGAGGTGTCTTTCAGAAAGGCTTCGACTTCTTCCGGCGTCGGCGGGAGGCCCGTAAGGTCAAACGTGGCGCGGCGAATCAGTGTGCGTTTGTCGGCGGGTGGGGCCGGCTTCAACCCGGCGGCTTCGAGCTTTGCGAGCACGAACGCGTCGAGCGGAGTTGAGGGTTGGTCTTTGGTCTTCGGGATTTCCGGTCGCAAGACCGGCTGGAATGCCCAGTGCTTCGCGGGGTCGGAGCCGACGACTTTGGCCGCAACCGGGAACGGCGCGCCTCGCTTGACCCATGCGGCAAGGTCAGCGATCTCGGCGTCCTTCAACTGCCCGTCCGGCGGCATCTTCTCCACACCGTCGGCGTGGCGAACCGCGCGAAGCAGAAGACTATCGTCCGGTTTTCCCGCAACGAAGAGCGGGTTCCCCGAACCGCCGCCCTTCTTGATTGCCTCGGCTGAGTCGAGGCGCAGTTCGCCTTTTTGCTTCGCCGGGCCGTGGCACTTGAAGCACTTCTCGATCAGGAGCGGCCGGACCCGCGTCTCGAAGAACCTGACGTCTTCGGGCGGTAGCGGCGGGTCGGCCGCAGTCGAGGGCCGTGCGATCACGCAGAAGAGCGAGAGGACCGCAAGCAGTCGAATGCGGAGGCTCATGGTGGGCCAGGTGGGAGCGGGCGAGTTGGCGGGCGGGATCAGTCTATCATTACCCACAGTCCGGCGCGACTTCAAGTTTCCCTTCACCAGGGTCTTGCGAGCGATCCACCCTAAAAGCCACAATCTTCGGACGTGCGCACCGGGCAACCCCCGTAACGCACGACGGCCGCGGGTTTCCCCGCGGCCGTCACGCGTTACGCTCACGCGGTCGTTACTTCTTATCTTTCTCTTTCGGTTTCGCTTCTTTCACGCGATTCATCGTGTCTTCCTTGCCCTTGGAGTCCTTGGACACCATTTCGGTGTCCGTGAGCTTCACGATCGTGAGCGTTTCCTTCTCGGTCTTCCCCATGAAGGTCATCTCGACTTCCAACTTGTTGCCGTCGAGTTTGTACGTGCCATCGACCTTTTCGGTCTTCCCCGCGAAGGTCACGTGAAGCGTGAACTTCCCTTTCTCGGCGATCTCCAGTACCATCTTCGGGCCGTCTTTTTCGGGCTTCGACGGTTCCCACTTGCCGACCAGTTTCTTGGCATCAATCTTCTCGTCCGCGGCGCCGGCGAACCCGGCAAGGACGAGGAACGCGACCGACGCGACCAGCGCACGCATCTGCTTTCTCCAGTTACACGACACGGGGCGACCGCGGCGCGGTCGTTGGATGAAAAGCTACACGGACCACCCAAACGCGGCGAGTAGAAATCCGCACGGTCTGAAAAAACACCTACGGCCGCGAGCTGCCCTCGCGGCCGTCGGTGTTGCCCGTCCGCCCGAACCGGGCTATTTCTCTAACTTCGGCACGACCTTCTTGAACGACTCCTTCTTCTTGTCTTTGTCCTCGCCCTCCATCTCGGTGTCGGTCAACTTCGTGATGGTGACCGTTTCCTTGATCTCGATGTCCATGAACTTCAGGACGAAGGACAGTTTGTCGCCGTCGAGTTTGTAGGTACCTTCGATTTTCACTTCCTTGCCGCCCATATCGCCGGTGACGACGATCTTGCCGTCCTTGGTGAACTCCATCACCATCTGCTCGCCCTTCTTGGGCGTGGCTGGTTCCCACTTGCCGACGAGCTTCTTGCCGTCGAGCTTCTGCTGGTTTGCCGCGGTCGCGCCGCAGGTCAGTGCAAGAACGAGTCCGAATCCGATTAGAGTCCGCATTTCACGCTCCGTTGTGATGGTGGGCGCCCACGTGGCGCCCGCCAAGCCACATTATTCGATCGCGAGAGCAACGGCGAGCGCGAAAAACGTAGTGAAAGTGACCCTCACCGGCCGCCACGTTGACACAGGCACCCCGGCCCGCGTACCTTCACATCACACCCTGAGGTAGTAACCATGCGCCTTCTCTCGCTCGTGTCGTGTTTTTTACTGGTCTGCGCGTCCACCGGACGCGCGGACAAGATCAGCCTTGTCGCGGGCGGCGGGACCGGGGCCGACGGCGCCGACGCGACGAAAGCGAAGATGATCCAGACGTTCGGCGTGGACTTCACCACGGACGGAACCATTTACATCGTCGAGATGGCGAAGGGCGAACGTCTGCGCACGGTCACGGATGGAAAACTCGTCACGCTCGCGGGCACCGAAGGCAAGAAAGGCAACGACGGCGACGGGGGCCCAGGTCCAAAGGCGACCTTCAACGGCATGCACTCGCTCGCGGTGGGCAGCGACGGGAACGTCTACCTGGGCGACACCTGGAACAACCGCATCCGCGTGTTCGACCCGAAGACGAAGACCGTCCACGCGTTCGCGGGGACCGGCGAGAAGGGCTTCTCCGGCGACGGCGGGCCGGCGAGCAAAGCGAAGTTCGGCGGCGTGTTCTGCGTCAGCTTCGACCCCGACAAGAAGGACTTGTATGTCACCGACCTCGACAACAAGCGCATCCGCAAAGTGGAGATGGCGAGCGGGATCGTGACCACGGTTGCGGGGACCGGGGAACGCGGCGTTCCCAAAGACGGGGAAGACGCGGCCAAGCAACCGCTCATCGACCCACGCGCGCACGCGGTGGACAAGGACGGCAACCTCTGGATTCTGGAACGCGGCGGGCACGCGCTGCGCGTTGTCGACGCCAAGGGGAAGATTCGCACCGTCGCGGGTACGGGCAAGGCGGGCGCGGGCACCGGCAAGGCGCTCGAAGCCGCGATGAACGGCCCGAAACATCTGTGCATCGACAAGGATGGCTCCGTTCTGATCGCGGACACGGAGAGCCACCGCATCGTGAGATTCAACCCAAAAAACAACACGCTAACACTCGTCGCGGGCGGCAAGAAAGGCAACGGCCTGGGCGACGGCGACCCATTGAAGGCCGAGTTCAGCCAGCCGCATGGCGTCATCGTTCACCCCAAGACCGGCGACATTTACATCTCCGATGCAAACAACGGTCGCGTCCTCAAAATCGTTCGCGGGCAATAGAAACCAGGTGGTTCACACCATGGCACGAGAGGATAACCATCACAGGACGACATCACGCGGAGCGTGATGACTACGATTTTCGGAGCCGCTCAATGGCGTTGAACAGTTTCCTGGACTACCTGACACCGACGCAGCGGATCGCGGCCACTGCCGTGCTCCTCCTCGTCGGCGTTGTCATTGCGTTCCTGCGGTTGGGTCGGGAGCCCACGCCCTCGCCGGCACCGCGCCCAGGCGACGCGCCGCAGACGCTCGCGAACCGGAACATCCGCTTCGGGATGCCGGCTGACGCCAAACACGATCCGGCGAGCAAAGACGCGTACCTGATGGACCGCCCGCAGTTCGTCCTCTCGTACAATGACTCAACCCGAAACCCGAACTGGGTGTGTTGGAGCCTGAACGCGGCCGACATCGGGAATGCGACCCGCACCGCATTCAAATCAGACCCCGATTTGCCGAAGGAATTCTACCACGTCCGAAACGATGACTTCGTTGGTACAGGCTTCGACAAGGGACACATGTGCGCGTCGAAGGACCGCTCAGCCAGCGACCCCGACAACGACATCACTTTCTACCTGACAAACGTTGTTCCGCAATCACCGAACAACAACCAGAAGGGGTGGCGCCTCCTCGAAGAGCGGTGCCGCGACCTCGCGAAACAGGGGAAGGAGTTGCACATCGCGTGCGGGCCGCACGGGCAGGGCGGCACCGGGCAGATCGGAAAGGACGAGGCGAAGCGACTCACGATCGGGAAGACCCAGCCGATAGTCGTACCCGAGAGCGTGTGGAAGGTGGTCCTCGTGTTGCCGGGCAAGGATGCCGTGCCAGACGCGCAATCGCAAGCGTTCGCGGTGTGGATGCCGAACGACCAGACCGTCGGCACCGACTGGAAGAAGTACAGCGTGTCGGTAGCGACCGTCGAGCAACGTACCGGGTACAGGTTCTTCCCACTCGTGCCCGACGCAGTGGCGAATCCGATCAAGAGCCGCGCCGATCACACCCCGTGACCTCGCGAGAGTACCTCCCCATGCTTCGCCATCTCCTTGCCGTTCTTTGCTCGCTGGCGGGTTCTCTCTGCGCGGTTGCGGCCGAACGCCCTCCGAACGTCGTCGTCATACTCGCGGATGATCTCGGCTACGGCGATATCGGCTGTTATGGAAACAAGAAGATCAAGACGCCCAACATCGACCGGTTCGCGACCGAAGGTACGCGTTTCACCAGTTTCTACGTTTCGCAACCGGTCTGCACCGCGTCGCGTGCGTCGCTGCTCAGCGGGTGTTACGCGAACCGCGTGTCGATGGCCGGCGCGCTCAATCACCAGAGCAAGGTCGGCATCCACGCGGCAGAGAAGTTGCTCCCGGAACTCCTCAAGGCGAAGGGCTACGCGACCGCGTGCTACGGCAAGTGGCACCTCGGCGACCGGGGGCCGTTCCTCCCGACGAAACGCGGGTTCGACGACTTCGCCGGGCTGCCGTACTCGAACGACAACGGCCCACTTCACCCCACCATGCGAGATCTACCAGCGCTGCCGTTCTATCGCGGTACAAAGGTCATCGAGAAAGACCCCGACCAGGGGAGGTTCACCAGGCGGTTCACGGACCTCGCGGTCGAGTTCGTTGCGCAGCACCAGCACGAACCGTTCTTCCTGTACATGCCGCACGTCATGCCACACGTGCCGATCTTTGCATCGCCGGAGTACAAGGGTAAGTCCTTCGGCGGCGTGTACGGCGACGTGGTCGAAGAACTCGACTGGAGCGTGGGCGAGGTGCTCGCGGCGCTCAAGAAATACGACCTGGAAAAGAACACACTGGTACTGTTCCTCTCGGATAACGGGCCATTCCTGTCGTACGGGACGCACGCGGGCAGCGCCGGGCCGCTACGCGAAGGGAAGTTAACCGCTTTCGAGGGCGGGGTGCGCGTGCCGTGCATCGCGCGATGGCCGGGGAAGGTGCCCGCGAAGCGCACCAGCGACGAGCCGTTCATGTCCATCGATCTGTTGCCGACGTTCTGCAAACTGAGTGGCGCGGAGAACCCGAATCTCGCGATCGACGGCAAAGACGTGTTGCCACTGCTGCTCGGCGAAGCGGGCGCGAAGTCACCGCAGACCGCCTACTTCTTCTACATCGGGGACGAACTTCACGCGGTGCGGTCGGGGAAGTGGAAGCTGCACGTGCCGCACGACTACCTCACCGTGAACGGCCCGCCCGGCACCGACGGCAAGCCCGCGAACTACGCAAAGATGACGCCCGAGGCGATGAGCGTGTCGGGCGTGCGCGGCATCGCGAGCCGCCACGGATACAAGGTCGAGAAGACCCCACTCGCGCTGTACGACCTGAGTGCCGACATTGGTGAGACTGTGAACGTCGCTGAGAAGAACCCGCAAGTGGTGAAGGAACTGATGGTTCAGGTCGAACGAGCGCGGGCCGATCTTGGCGACGCACTCACGGGCACGAAGGGAAAAGGCGTGCGTCCCAGCGGCGTGAGCGAGTGATGTGCCGATGGCGAATACACCCGACCCGCGACAGCCAACTGCGTAGCTTCTATCTGGGGGCCGCCATTTACTCTCTCGACCCGGAGGTGTTCCCGTGACCCGCTCTCTCGCTGTGCTCCTTGTCCTGTTCGGCTGTTCCCTCGGCAGAGCGTCGGCTGCCGATCCGCTTCCTGGAAAGAAGCCGAACATCGTGTTCGTGCTGACTGACGATCAGGGATACGGCGACATCTCCGCTCACGGGAACCCGGTCCTCAAGACGCCGAACCTCGATCGACTGCACGCCGAAGGCGTCAGGTTCACCGACTTCCACGTCAGCCCCACGTGCTCGCCCACCCGGTCCGCGCTGATGACCGGGCGGCACGAGTTCAAGAACGGAATCACGCACACCATCCTCGAACGCGAGCGCCTCACGCCCAAGGCGACCACGCTCGCGCAGGTGTTGAAGACCGCCGGGTACACAACCGGCATCTTCGGTAAGTGGCACCTCGGCGACGAACCGGATCGCTGGCCCGACAAGCGCGGCTTCGACGAGATGTTCATCCACGGGTGCGGCGGCATCGGGCAGTCCTACGCGGGGAGTTGCGGCGACGCGCCGGGCAACTCGTACTTCGACCCGACAATCCTTCACAACGGGAAGTTCGAGAAGACCAAGGGCTACTGCACAGACGTGTTCTTCGCACAAGCCACCAAGTGGATCGAAGGGATGAAGGGGAAGGACAAGCCGTTCTACTGCACCATCACTCCGAACGCGCCGCACGCGCCGCTGGACGTTCGACCCGAAGACGAAGCACGCTACAAGGACAAGGTGAAGCAAGCGAACGTCGCGAAGTTCTTCGGCATGATCGCGAACATCGACGACAACGTCGGCAGACTCCTTGACAAGTTGAAGGAATGGGGCCTGGAGAAGGACACGCTCGTGGTCTTCATGAACGACAACGGCGGCACTGCGGGCGCGCCGATCTTCAACGCCGGGATGCGTGGACAGAAGGTGACGCCGTGGCTCGGCGGCACGCGAGCATCGTCGTTCTGGCGCTGGCCGGGAACCCTCAAGCCCGGCGATTGCGACCGCCTCGCCGCACACATCGATTTCCTTCCGACGCTCGCGGAACTCGCCGGCGCGAAACTGTCCGATGATGTGAAGAAGCAGGTCGAAGGGCGCAGCCTCGTTCCCCTCCTTCAGAACCCGAAAGCGGAGTGGGCCGACCGTACGCTCTTTACTCACGTCGGCCGGTGGCCGAAGGGGGCGAAGGTGGACGACCACAAGTACGCCGGCTGTAGCGTTCGCGCGCCGCAGTGGCATCTGGTCTCGGCCGGCAAGGGGAAACAGAAGTGGGAACTGTTCGACGTGTTGGCGGACTACGGCGAGAAGACCGACGTCGCGGAGAAGCACCCCGACGTGGTGAAGAAACTCAATGCCGAGTACGACACGTGGTGGGCGTCGCTGCCGCCGTACCTGGTGAACGAGGACGCCGTTGGGCCGAAAGAGAACCCGTTCAAGGAACTCTACTGGAAGCAGTTCGGCAAGCCGAAGAAAGAGTAACCGGATGCCCGGCAGTTGGCACCACACGCTACAGGCGACCCCGGGCGCACACGCGGTCGTGGTAATATGGTTCGATGTGGACCGCAAAGTTCCGGGGTGTTGGGCGTGGAACTGAAACAACTGACCGAGAACGCCGCGAGACTGATGACCGAACACGGTCTGGGCGAGTGGACGTTCGGAATGACGGACGCGAAGCGGCGACTGGGTGTGTGCAAGTACCGGAAGAAACGAATCGAGATCAGCGAGTACTACGCCCGCAACAACCCGGACGCAGCGGTACTCGACACGCTATTGCACGAGATCGCTCACGCGCTCGCTGGCCCAGAAGCCAAACACGGTCCCGCGTGGAAGGCGGTCGCGGTCCGCATCGGGGCGACGCCGCGAGCCTGCGACGACTCGTCCGATACAGTTGTGCAACCCGGCGACTGGCAGACCACGTGTCCGACCTGCAACAAGACCCACTATCGGTACAAGCGGCCGAAATCTCTGAGGGGCTACCAGTGCAAGTGTGCGGGTCGCTCACCGCTAGTGTTCGCGTACGTGGGCGACCCCACACGCGAGCCTGTAGTGCCCCTCACGACTCAAGAGGCGGCGGGGTGGCAGGCGACGTGTGCCGGGTGTGCAACGGTCCACCGCCGTTTGCGCAGACCCAAGGCCGGCACGTGGCGATGCAAGTGCCCGCACCACAACGAACTCACCTGGACGTTCACGAGTTCCCGACGACAGGCTGAATAGGCGGTGAGGCGACTCGCGCGGTCAGTTCTGCCTGAAAGCCAGGATGACTGTCTTGCCGCCCAGAGCGGTTCTGAGTTATTTCGTCCGCACCGTCGTGATCGCCGAGCAGATGGATGATCCTGTGAAAGATCCTGACCGCGAGCGCCTCGCTTTACGCGACGACCCAGTGCGGGTATCCTGGTGCTATCGAGGGAGGGTCGCCATGCGCTTCGTTGTCGTCGTTCTGGCCGCACTGTGGGGTGCGTTCGCGGTTGCCGCACCCGTCCCGAAGGAGCGCGCCGACGCCGAAAAGGTCGTCGGCACTTGGCGGATGACGCTCGACTCGCGCGGCAGTTCCGACGTGAACCTGGAACTCGACTTCCACCAGAGCGGGAAGATGGTCATCCGCCAGATGCTCGCCAACGGCACGCAGTCGGTGTACGAGGGTACGTACCGCGTCGTTGGGAACGAACTGCCTTACGACGTGAGGCTGGGCACCCGCACGAAGAAAGAAACGCTGATCATCAAGAAGCTCACCGCCGACGAATTGATACTCATCGACCCGGACGGACTGAAGGAAGAGTTCACCCGTGTGAAGAAGATCGAGCCGAAGAAAGACGAGAAGAAGTAGTGGGTAGCCTTCGCGCTCCCCTCCGGGTCGCGGCTACGCGAGGGAGCGTATAGCAGTAGCAGCCACTTCGCACTGCTCGCGGGTCACGTCCAGGTGCGTGACCGCACGCACCACTCGCGTTCCGAGCGGAGCCACCAGCACGCCCTTCGCCTTCAGGCGATCAGCGACTTCTTTCGCACTTCCGTGGCGCGAGTCCACTTCAAACCACACCAGATTCGTTTCCACCTTGTGCGGCGTGAGCGTGAACCCCGGCACCTCCGCGACCGCGTCCGCGACGATCTTCGCGTTCGCGTGATCGTCCGCGAGCCGGTTGATGTGGTGGTCGATCGCGTAGTCACACGCCGCCGCGAGGAACCCGATCTGCCGCATCGCCCCCCCGAACAACTTGCGGATACGCCGGGCGTGCGCGATCAGGTCTTTCGAACCGAGCAGCATCGACCCGACCGGCGTGCCCAGCCCCTTGCTGAAGCACACGTTCACGGTGTCGAACATCCCGCCCCACACTTTCGCCGGGACGCCGGTCTTCACGATCGCGTTCCAGATGCGTGCGCCGTCGAGGTGCATCGCGAGTTTGTGCTGCCGTGCCCAGCGCGCGATCGCGTTGATTGCGTCGGGCGAGTACACCGTGCCGCCGCCGCGGTTGTGCGTGTTCTCCAGACACACGAGTCGCGTGCGAACGGAGTGCATGTCGTCGGGTCGAACCTTGTCCGCGAAGTCGCCCTCCCCGAGTAGTCCGTCCCCGGTGCGGCTGTCGATCGTACGGAGGGTCACGCCGCTGAGGGCCGCGGCGCCGCCGGCTTCCCACAAGCAGATGTGGCTATTCGTTTCGAGCAGAATCTCGTCCTGCGGGCGGCAGTGAACGCGCACCGCGATCTGGTTCGCCATCGTGCCACTTGGGACAAACAGCCCGGCTTCGAGGCCAAACATCGCGGCGGTGCGGCGTTCGATTGCGTTCACCGTGGGATCTTCGCCGAACACGTCATCGCCAACCGGTGCGGACAGCATCGCGGCCATCATGCCGGGCGTCGGTTTCGTGACGGTGTCGCTGCGGAGGTCGATCATGGCTGTAAGACTCAAACAGGAATGCTGCGGTCGGGGTGCGGTAATACGCGCGTGGCTCGGATAGGGTAGTGGCCACGTTCACCGAAGGCCCGTTGTGTTCAGGCGCCAACGGCTCAACACCAACGGCGGCAGCCAGACTGATGTTGATCGGGCGGGTGTGGAACGTGAAGTTGCCGTCGGCGGGAGTGTCGGTTCGCGAAGATGATCCTCTCGCTTCTCTGATCACGCGGGTGATCGGGACACGTGAGTTCCGATTCCGCTCGCGAGCTGCGCCACGACACGCTTGCTGTTCGCTGTTGCTTTGCATGCCAGCCGAAGTCGCGCTCCCAGCACCAGTGGAGGTTGGTGCCGTCGAGCTTGTCGTACGCGACACAGCGGCCGAGCGGCGCGGCCCCCGCTGCCGGGGATCTTCGGGTAGTGGAGCATGGTGCGGTGAATGACACGCGACGCGCACGCGGGTCTGTTTGCCCCAGCGGGAATGACATGGACGGAAACTTTCGGGAACGTCACTTGCTATCCCGCCAGGGTAGCGCCGATTTCCCAAGCCCCCCAACGTTCCACGTGGAACGTCGATGGTCGTTAGAATGACGCGCGGAACGCGAACACCCCGGCGGAGCCGGGGTGTTCGGAGTTGCCTGAGCAGTTACTTCTCGACCTGTGGCGCGGAAGGCTCACGGCACCGCCGCCGGGCGCCCCCCGGCGCGCCGGCAGGAACCACGAACGGCGGGGTTGTTCCAGACC
The DNA here is from genome assembly GCA_005772955.1 of Planctomycetia bacterium. GTDB lineage: Bacteria > Planctomycetota > Planctomycetia > Gemmatales > Gemmataceae > Gemmata. Next base: position 10,855 of record SXID01000020.1, on the reverse strand, counting down.
TGCCGGCGCGCCGGGGGGCGCCCGGCGATAGCGGTGCTGGAACAGCCTTCCCCGCGACGCATGTGGAGGCAGAAGCTCGGACGACGCAACATCATCCTGTGGGAAACCCACGAGCTAATCGCTCATCAACTCCCCGCTGTTGTAGCCGCGAGCGCCCACGCGGGGAAGTACGCGCGGTACAAATCATAGTCGAGCATCGCGGTTCCGAAGAACACGCCGTTCACCGCCTCGCGCGGGTACGAGCCGTCTTCGCCCTGGAGCGCGGCTAGCGATTCCGCGCCGCTCCTCACTGCGGGGTGCCCTGGCCCGACCACCTCGCGCAGCGCGAGAACGGCCCAACTCGTCATCGTCGCCTGTGAGGTTGGGTGTTCGACGTACTCCTGTCGAAGGCAACCGGTGTGGTGCTCGCCCCATCCGCCGTCGGGCTTCTGGTGTTGAAGGAGCCAGTTCGCGGCGCGCTGAAGTGCCGGATGATCGGGCGCGTAACCGGCAGCACGCAGCCCGCGAACCGCGTGAAACGTGCCGTAAGTGAGATACACCCCCCACGCACCGGGGAACGCGCCGTCGCGTCGCTGACGGTACAGCAGAAAGCGTGCGCCGCGACGCATTGCCGTGGCGATGCGCTTCGGCGCGTGCGCGGGAACCGCAGTGCGGAAACGCGACAGCGCGACAAGGCACGAGCCAGTGCATTCGACATACGACTGGTCCGTCATGCAGCGCGTGAACATCTCCGACGGGTTCAGCCGTTCGAGCCAGCGCGGACTTCGCGCTCGTTCGTAAGAGCCGAACCCGCCGTCGCGATTCTGGCGCGACAGGATGAAATCGGCCGCGAGCGCCAGCCGCGAATCCGGGATGCGGTCGTCGGGCGCGAGCTTCAGCGCGTGCATTCCGAGGATCGCAGAGAGAGCTTCCGCGGTGCAGTCGCTGACGGGCCACGCGTGCTTCGCGTCGCCGAGGCACCACCCACCGAACGCGCGGTCCGGGAACATCGGGTCACGCCCCGCGACCGACTTCGTCATCTGGTGTTCGGCCAAGAACCGGTAGGCCCGCTGGAGCGGTTCGCGGTTCGCACGTGTCACAGCCGGATTCGCGAGGAGTGCTTCCACCGCGAAGCCGGTGTCCCAGACGCGTGTACACCCGCCGGCGTAACGCAGCCCGCGATCCACATTGTCGAACCGGTAGAACTCGAAACCCTCAACGCACTTCGCGATGAGTTCTCGGCCCGCGCCGCGCGCGTGGAGCGCGAGGACGTTCAACACACCGTTTACGGGCGAGAGCGTGAGGTTGCCGGTCGCGTCGAGGTCGCGCGCGATCAGGTCCGCGCACTTGCGCAACGCGTGCTCGCGCAACTTGCGAACCGGCACACGGTCGTACCAACCCATGACGCGTTCGGCCGCGCGGATCAGCAGGTTCGGCGGCTCGAAGGCGTCGGACGGCGCGAGGTGATAGCGGTGCTCGCGGAACGACTTCGGCGGTCCGACCGGGCCATAGAGTTCCGCGCGAAGTTCATCCGCGAGCAGACCGAGATCGAACTTCGCGTGGCTCCCCTGAAGGAGCGACATCGCGAGATACACGTATCGCGTATGGCAGTAGAACCTGATCGGATGAACCGGGACCACACGCGGTAACAGCGCGAGTTCCGGCACGAGCGGCCGAAGCCCGTCGCGGCCGTACAGCCCGAGTAATGCCAGCCAGAACTTACCCCATGTCGGCACGGACAGAATGCCGCCCGGCTGTGCGTGCAACCAGCCCCGCGCGCGGACCGCGAGCGGGTGATCCGCGGTCGCGCCGAGGCACCGGCACGCGACGTACACCATGCTGGTGACGAACACCGAGCCGGAGTGTTCGGGGTGCAGACCGAAGGCGCCGTCGCGTGTTTGCGTGCGCTCGAAGTGAAGGAGAACCTTCGCGGCGTCTTCGGTCGAGAACGGAAAGCCGACGACGTGCCGCGTGATCGCGACCTGCGCGGTGACGACCGGGCACCAGACCATTTCGCCCTCCCAACACCCTTGCGGCTGTTGAATGGCGAGGAGGTGATCGGCCGCGCGTGTGGCCGCGTCGGAGGTGTCGGTGTAGGGCATCAGTTCGTGAGGGATTCGCGGGCGAACCATCCGGCCCAGTTCGCGAACCCGGCAACGGCGCCGAGCGTGTACCCGACCGGCCGGCGCACCGAGCCGAGCGCGACCCGGCGCGAGGCCGCGACCAGGAGCCTCGCGAACGTCACGCCCAGGGCGGCCCGGCGAGTCTCGCGCACCGCGAGCAGGCGCATCGTGTCGTGCCGCGCTGCCGCGGACGAACGCCACGTGTGGTACACCGCTTCGCGCAATTCGGACGTGCCCGCGTCGGCGCCCACGAACAGATCGTAAAGGCCCATCGAGAGCAATTCCGGGACACGCCCGCCAGAGCGCCGACTCGAAGCGTACTCTTCGACCGACTTCGACTTTGCGAGCGTGACCGCGTCGAGGAAGCCCACCGACATGCCGACCGCGCAGAGCGGGTGACAGTGACCAACCGCGTCGCCGACGAGCGCGACGCCGTCGCGCCCGTACTGTCGGCGGCGGAGCCACTGGTTCGCCGCGACCGCTGGCGGCGCAACCGCGAGTGCGCGTTCGCACGCTTCGTGTACCGGTCGCGGTAGTGTGGGCTGGTACGCGGCGAGAAGTCCGGAGGGGTTCCGCACCCACGCGACGCGGTCCGCGGGCACGTCGAAGCACACCCGCGCTTGATTCACATCGACCCGGAACGCGAGCACCGGACCAGGGCCACCGAGGAACACATTCCCGAACTCGGTACACGGAAGCGCACTCGCTTCGATCAGCACGCCGAGCATGTACGAGATCGGCTGCGAGCCACCGGGGTGGCCGAGCATCTGGCGCACCACCGACTGCCGACCATCCGCACCCACAACCAGATCGGCCGTGACTTCGATGCTCCGCTTTCGGTCGGGTGTCGCGACGGCGACTCGGCCGCGCGCGACTTCCGTGACGCGGCACCCCGCGAGCATGGTCACGTTCGGACAGCGTGCGAGTGTCTTCTGGATCGCTTCGATCAGGAGGTGATGCTGGCAGCCGACCGCGAGTTCGCCGCCGACGTAGGGCAGCACGATCGGGTCGGACTCCTTCGGGAAGATCGCGAACCCGCGACCCGGTGCGTGCGGAATGCTCTCGGCCGCGAAATCGACGCCGAGATCCGCGAGGATACCGGCCCCGGTCGGGTGCAGCCACTCGCCGCCAAGCCGGAGGCTCTGTGGGCGAGCATCAACGAGGCACACGCGGGCACCGGTCCGGGCGAACGCAAGCGCAGTAGCGCACCCGACCGGCCCACCGCCGACAACGACCACGTCCGCACGCGTCTGCGCTGGGAAAGAGTCGGGTTCGTCCGAACCAGCACGGGGCATGAGGGAGCCGTGGTCACGGGCACGAGGGAAGCCGTCATCTTATCCCCGCGCACAGGGACGACAACAAGATCAATGTGTCCGGCACCTCTTCCTGCCGCTTGCGGCGGAAACCGATCACGGCTTCAGCGCGTTCTCGAAGAACAGGTAGAGCAGTTCGTTCGACTCCGCATCCGGTGAGTGGGCCTTGCGGTTCGTCATCGCAACGCGGTTCTCGACGCCGAGCAGTTTGTTGACCGCGATGCTGTGATTCAGCGCCTTCCAGCGCTCCGGTTGGTCCTCCGCACCGCCGCTAACCAAGAACGGGCGCGGGGCGATCAGCGCGTGCAGTTCGGTGAGGTCTCGCTTGTCCTCCATCATCTTCTTGTACGGCCCGGTTCGCGGGTTCTTTTCATTCGGAATGCCGGACTTCCGCTGATCCTTGAGCGCGAGATCGAAGCCGAGGTACCACGGTTCCCAGTAGTTCACGTTCGAGCGTTTCTCGTCGAACACGATACCGGGGTCGGAGGTCGCGACGCACGCGAACTTGTCGTGCAGCGCGCCCGCGAACATCGACCACTTGCCGCCGTAAGAGTGGCCCACGACGCCGATCCGCTTCGGGTCCACGTTCGGCATCTGCGACAGCGCGGTGTGACAGTTTGCGGCCTCGTAAGCGTGGAACGACAGCGGCTGAATCTTGCACTCGGCCTTGGTCGGGTAGTACGTGTTCGGGTCTCCGCCGAGCGAGAGCGCCACGAACCCGCGCTTCGCGAGTTGAACGGCGAAGTCGCGAAACTCCGACTTACCCTTTCCGATGCCGGTGTTCGCTTCGTAGAAGACGACGACCACAGCGGGGAACGGCCCCTTCCCTGGCGGCACGAGTAGGTACGCGTCTTCCACAACGCGCCCGGGCGCAGTCTCGATCTTGAGCTTGTGCTGCGTGACGCCGTCGCGGTCTTCCTTCGGCCCGAGTTCCACCTTCGGCTTGTCGAGCAACTTCGGCCATTCGCCCATCTGCGAGTGCCAGTACTTCAGTAGCTCTGCGCGGCGTTTGTCCCAGTCACTCGCGTTCTTCACGCCCGTGCCGTCATCGAACTTGAGCGGCGAGCGGTAGGTGCCGAAGTCCTTCGCGAGTTCGGCCGGCGGCTTGAAGTACGGGGCGAGCTTCGCGGGCACTTCATCTGCCGCGAACGCGGGCGCGGCTAGCACGCACACGCCGAGAAGTGTGGAGAGGCGGGGCAGCATGGAAGTTTCCTCTTCGGGGTGGAAGCGACTTCAGCCAACACGAAACCGCGCGAGCGCGGTTTCGTCCAATTCAACACCGAGGCCGGGGCCGTCGGGGATTTTCGCATACGGAGGGCCGAGGTCGAGCGGCTTCGTGATGATTTCGCCGTCGTGGTAGAACGGCCCGATAGTGTCCGCCGGGAACGTGTCGCAATCGACTTCGGGGAATGCCGCCGCGACGTGCAGCATGGCCGCCGTGCCGATGCCGAGTTCGAGGTTACTGCCGATGGTACAGCGCAGCCCCGCCGCTTTCGCGATCGCGATGATTTCTGCTGTCCCCGCAATGCCACCATGTTTGCCGGGGTACACGCTGAACACATCCGCAGCGCGGTGAACGCTCAGCAGCCACGCGTCCTGAAGCGTGAACACGCTCTCGTCGGCCATGATGGGCGTGTCCGTATAGCGGCGAAGTTCCGCGAGCGCCGCCGGATCGCCCGCGGGAATCGGTTGTTCTGCTAGCAAGAGCTTCACGTCCGCGAGTTCACGGAGGCAGTGTTTCGCCTGCTGAATCGTCCAGCCGCAGTTGGAGTCGATCGTCACGGGAATGTGCTTCGGCGTGACTTCGCGCACGGCGCGTACCCGCGCGATATCCGTCTCGGGGTCGAGACCGGTCTTCACCTTCACGCAGGTGACGCCGAGCGCGAGATGCTCTTCCGCCATCTTGCGCGAGCCGTCGATGTCGCGTGCCCACACCACGAGTTTGATGCGCACACGGTCGCGCACCTTTCCGCCGAGGAGTTGGTACACCGGCACGCTCGCGGCCTTCCCCGCAATGTCCCACAGCGCGATCTCAACGGCGCACTTCGTGAACGGGTTCAGCTTGATGATGAAGTCCATCGCGCGCCGCGCGCTTGTGATGTCGCGCGGATCTTTGCCAATCAACTGCGGCGCGATGTACTCCTCAATGACTGCGACGGTGCCGCGCTGCGTCTCACCGGACCACAGCCCGGAGATAGTCGCTTCGCCAAGCCCCACGAGGCCCGCGTCGGTGTGAACCTTGACGATCACGTACGGCGACGTGACGTGTTCTCCGTGTGCAGTCTTCGCGGTCATGCCCTTCTTTAAGGGCAGGCACACCGGGATTGCTTCAATGCGTGTGATCTTCATGGTTGTCTCTCCTCTTTCGCCGCGAGCGGCTTTGCGGGGACCGTTAAGCCGCAAGCGGCGGAAGACCGGGCGAACGAAATCATCCCAACATCCTTCTCAGGACATTCTCGGTGACGCGCGACACCACCTCATCCACCGGTAGCGAGGCGACGTAGTTGATCGAGCCGACCGAGAACACCTCACCGCCCGAAGGCGTCGTGAAGGTCAGCATCTCCGCACCGCCGTCGTCGGGGTTCAGGCCTTTCGCGACGACCTTCGCGTTCTTTGGCGAACTCGCCGACACCTTGTCCGTTTCGTGCCCACTTGCGCCACCGGGGCAGCGCATGTGAAGGCTCTTCTCGCCGAACGTGTCGCCGTCCTTCAGCCCGGTGCCCGCGAACGCCCAGTGCGACGCGTCGCGTACGCGATACGGCGCGCCGGTCATCGCACCTGCGGGCGTGAACACGCAACCGAGCAACGACGCTTCGGATTCGTGGCGCATCGCGGAGCGGCTTTCGTACCCGCCCAGACCCGCGACGCTCAAGCCCTTCAGCTTGCCGTTGTGGAAGAGTGCCGTGCCGTCGGAGCGCAGTTCGGTTTCGCAGTTTAAGCCGTTGCCGCCGAGGTACGCGAGCTTCCCGCCCTCCTCGAACACCCACCGCTTCACACGCTCGTACATCTTGCGTGTCCAGTACTCCGGGTGAACCGCGGTCACCAGCACGCGGTATGCACTGAGGTCCAGCGTGCCGTCATCGAGCTGTGTTTCGGCGTAGTAGTCGTAGGCGAAGTTGTGGGCTTCGAGCCAGCCGAGCAACCGCCATTCGGCGGGCGCGAGATGGCACGCTTGCCGCCCTTCGATTGGGTCCGTGATCTTCTCGGAAAAGTCGATGTGGTTGAACGGCTCCGGCCGGTCGAACGAGAGCGTCGGATAGTGGTCCGCGCCCCAGGTGAAGAACCCCGCGTCGGAGTACCGCTTCAGTTCGGCGCGCGCGTTGATGGTAGGCGTGGAGGGCAGTCCGTCGGCGTGGATGTAGTTGCTGCGCCCGCCGAAGTTGTTGTAGGCGTTCCAGGTGATGTTTGACGCGAGTACCGCTACGCCACAAGTGGCAGCAGTGGGCGCAACGATCCAGGGGAAGCTAAACTGTTTCCCACTGCTCGTCGAAGCACGAAAGTAATATAGCCCGCTTCGTTCCGGGCCAACGACGTGCTGCGAGTGAACCGAGTTCGCGTAGCCAACCTTGTTCCACTCCGCGCCGGTCTGCGTGTAGTCGCCGTCAGGCGTGATCTGCATCACCGCTCGTGGCCCGTGTTCGTCGTGCCAGCCGAGCGCCTGCACGAACTCGGGTGTGGTGCCGTAGCGCCACAGTTCGAGTTTGTACGGTTCGACGGAGTGAACGCGGAACTCGGACGACTCGCCCGACCGCACCCACTTCGGCCACGCGTACCCGAGCAAGCAATCCGAGAGCAGCCTGAACTGATGCGGCTTCGCAAGCGGCAGTGTGACGCGGCTGAACTTCGCCCCGAACCCCGGTTTCTGGATGACGACCTTGTATTCGCCGTGCGGCAACTCAAGGTGAATCGCCCCGGACGCGCGCGACCGCGATTCCCACGAGACACCGGCGGCGTCGGTAAACTCCAGCGCAACATCGGGCAGCGCGACATATCGCTCGTCGCTGACGTAACCGATCAGCATAAGACGTTCCTCGGTGCGAAGCGACATTTCACCAGACGCGACAGCAGAACGCGAGCGCCGAACGCCGTGAATTGCTTGCGGTCAGAGAAACTGTGGATAGCGTGCGCTGTTGCTTACGTCCTGGAGCGGCGAACAACCAAGACCCTGGAGACTGTGTAAAAGACGAACCGCCGCCTTACTCAGGCGGCGGCAGGGTGGGAGTGGGGCCAGGAGAGGGGAACGAACGTGATGTCTGAAAGGTTCGGGCGAGGGGGGAAGTCTCGCCCGCGACCGCGGCCTTGGGGGAAGGTCATTGCGGTCTGCGTTTCCAGGGCACCGAGTCACTTCTTGGTGTGGCGTTCCTTGGGGGAAGGTTCGCCGTCCGCGACCCAGCACCGATCCGCGATTCACTTGGGGGAGTGTGCCGCGGGCAGAATAAGCTCAAGCAGCGACCGTGCCAATTGTCCCAATCGTGCGGCGCTCTGGGGAGGCGATTGCGCGTAACCCGCGACGCCACAAGCGGCTAGAGAAAGGTGTTCGCGCTCTGCCAACTCCGAATCCCCTCGCCGTTTGTAATTCTTGCTTGGCGTTGTAAGACAACTTCACTGTAAAACTGACACAGCCGCCCCCATTTCTCCCCGCACTCGTACCCAATTAGAGGGCGTCATGGCAGCCGATCAACTCGTGCAGAACCTGGAATCCGCGCTTTCCAAGATTCCGCTCATCGACCCGCACTCACACATCGACCCACTTAGCCCGGTGTCGAAGTCACTCGACGACATCCTCGGCTACCACTATTACACGGAACTCGCGCACTCCGCCGGGATGCCGCAGACGCTCCTCTCGCGCGACGCCGACCCGCGTGATCGCGTACGCGAGATCGTCAAGTTCATGGACCGCTACGACAACACCGCGCAATACGGTTGGTTCGTGGACATCGCCCGCACGTTCCTCGGTCTCGGCGAGAAAGAGACCAAGATCAGTGCGGCCGACGCGGACAAACTCTACGACACCGCGCTGAAGACCTTCGCCCAGCCGGACTGGGAAGCTCAGGTCTTCGCGAAGACGCGGCTCGAAAAGATCTTCTTGACCAACGAGTTCGACGATCCGCTTACGGGCTTCGATACCACGAGGTACGTGCCGTGTCTGCGAACGGACTCGCTCGTCTTCCAACTGCACCTGCCTGAAACGCGGCGCCGGCTCGAAGCGATCAGCGGGGTCCACGTTCACGACGCGGCCACACTGCGGATGGCGCTGGCGCGGGTGTTCCTGCACTTCACGCGCAACGGCGCGAAGGCGTGCGCGATCTCGTTGCCGCCGAATTTCCACCCCGCGAAGTTCGACGACGAACACGTCTATGAGCAGATGCAGTTCCACGGGTTCAACGACCTCGCATCCGGCGTGTTCTGGATGATCGCGGAGAACTGCCGCGACTTCAAACTGCCGTTCGACTTGATGATCGGCGTGAACCGGCGTGTGTACGAGAAGGGCGTGTTCCAGGGGCAAGACCTGTTCGACCAGCGCACGAGCCTGTTGCAATACAAGGATCTGTTCAACGCGTTCCCGAGCGTGACGTTCCCGGTGTCGGTTCTGACGAGCGCGCAGAATCAGGAACTGATGGCGTACTCGTGGATCTTCCCGAACGTGCTGCCAAACGGTCACTGGTGGTACTCGAACACGCCGCCGTTCATCAAGAAGGACTTGATCGAGCGCATCACGGCGGTGCCGAAGACGAAACTCATCGGGTACTACTCGGACGCGTATAAGTTGGAGTTCGTGAAGCCGAAATACGGTATGTATCGGCGCATCCTCGCGGACGTGCTGGCCGACGAGTTCGTTCGCCCCGGTGTGATGAGCGAAACGGACGCGGTCGCGCTGGGCACGCGTCTCCTGCGCGACAACGTGAAGCAAGTGTTCAACGTGTAGGGGTTGGTGTTTGGAATCCGTAATCGTTCCGCGGCGGTCCCGCCGGGACTGCTCTCACTTCGGAGCCTCTCCCATGCCCACGACAGCTGGCGTTCTGCGACGCGACCCCGCCGATGTCACCCCGTGGGCCGAAACCTGCGGTCAGATCCGCTGCCTCGTCGAGCAAAAGGACGGCGCCGCGGCCGAGATTCATCACGTCGAGATCGCCGACGCCAAACTCCACTACCACGAACGCACCGACGAGTTCTACTACGTCATCGACGGACAGGGTACGATGACGCTCGACGGCGACGAGATTGAGTTGCACAAGGGCGTGGTGGTGTACATTCCGCGAGGCGTGAAGCACAAGGCCCGCGGCAACATCACCATCCTGACCGTGTGCATTCCCGCCGGTGTGATGGACGACATTCACGAATGCGAGTGACCCGTCGGGGAACGCAGTGCAACCAGAACCGCTCTACCGCCGCGTCCTGGGAAGCACGTTCGCGGACCTGCACCCGAACCTCCGTCGGTTCCACGAATCGCCTGGTAGTGCGGTCGGCGTCGGGCACTTTCGCGTCCGTCGGCACCCCGGCCGTCTGCGCGGAACGCTGGCGTCGGTGCTTGGTCTTCCGCCCGCGAGCGACGCGGCCGAAGTCCGGTTGAACATCACCGTACTCGGTGCCGGCGAGCGCTGGGTGCGGTCATTCAATGGGAAGCCACTGATCACGCTTCAAACCGTGCGCCAGGGGTTGCTGATCGAACAGGCCGGCCCGACGCACTTCGGGTTCGCACCCAGCGTGTTCAACGGCGGGTTGGTATTTCGGTCCATACGGGTGTGGCTGTTCGGCGTCGAACTGCCGTGCGAACTGGCGCCGTCGCTCCATGCAACCGTGGTTCCGACCGAACGCGGGTGGTTCGCGTCGGTGCAAATGTGCGTGCCCGTTCTCGGTCCGGTACTCGACTACGAGGGAGAAGTGATTCCGCAATGGAAACCGCCCTCACGCTGCTGATTGTCCAGGGCATTCTCGGGACGTTCGACACGCTCTGGTATCACGAATGGCGGCAGCGACTCCCGGCGCGAGCGACCGCGGCGCGCGAACTGCGGCTGCACGCGGCGCGTGACTTCGCGTATGCGATCATCTTCGGTTCACTTGCGTGGGTAGAGTGGCGCGGCGTGCTGGCATGGGTGTTCGCCGCGGTGCTGGTCTTCGAGATCTTCATCACGCTCTGGGATTTCATCGAAGAAGACATCTCGCGCCCGCTGCCGGCAGGCGAACGCGTGATGCACACCGTCATGGCGATCGTGTACGGCGCGTTCCTCGCGTACCTCGTGCCCGTGCTGGTGCGTTGGGCCTCCGGGCCGGCGCATTTCGCACCGGTGGATTACGGCCTGGTCAGTTGGTTGATGACCTTCATGGCGGTGGGCGTGTTCCTGTCCGGCGTGCGCGATCTGCTCGCGAGTTTCGCGACGCGAACCGTTGCGGAAGCGCCGGCCGCTTGAACCGACGAGCCGGAGGCGTGAGCGACGGGCT
>SXID01000125.1 GCA_005772955.1 Planctomycetia bacterium | reverse complement strand
GACACGGCACCAGAAAAGCCCACCCACCCTCAACCAATCGGTAGGGGTAACCATCGCGCTCCGGCGGAGACAAGTCACCCAACCCTGCCGATGTGGCATTAGCCGCTTTATACATAGGGATTTATTTTCGGGCCAACAACGCGCTTGATTTTTATCAAGCGATCTCATTATCCGCTATTGACTACTTTATTCTATTATTGTTTTCTGATGGTTGATATTCGCCGGCATGACGCTGTTCATGATGGCGAACAACCTCACGCCAGAGATGGTGCTCGATCCGAAGCGAGAGATCGCGTTCCCGGAATCGGTGATCGAGTTCTTCGAGGGCAAACTCGGTCAGCCGCCCGGTGGGTTCCCGCCCGCTCTTCAGACTCGCATCCTGCGCGGCCGCAAGCCGCTCACGGATCGGCCGGGCGCGACGCTTCCGCCCGCCGACCTCCCGAAAGCGAAGAGCGATCTCGAAGGGAAGTTGCGCCGTCCGGCGAGCGAGCAGGACGTGATCTCCTACCTCCTCTACCCCAAGGTGTTCGCTGAGTACGCGGAACACCAGGCGAAGTATTCGGATCTGAGCGTGCTGCCGACGCCCGCGTTCTTCTTTGGCATGACGAAGGGCGAGGAAGTCAGCATCGAGATCGAGGCGGGCAAGACGCTGATCGTCAAGTTCCTGACCATCGGCGAGGCGCAACCGGACGGACGCCGCGTGGTGTACTTCGAGTTGAACGGCCAGCCGCGTGAGGTAATTGTCGCGGACAAGTCGCTGACTGCGGGCGCCGTGAAGGCGCGGCCGAAGGCCGAGACCGGGAACGTGAAGCACATCGCGGCCCCGATGCCGGGCGCGGTTGTCGCCGTTGCCGTCGCGCCCGGCGACGAGGTCGCAGTCGGGCAGAAACTCATCACGCTCGAAGCGATGAAGATGGAAACGACGCTTCACGCCGACCGCGCGGGTAAGGTGGCGGAAGTCCTCGTTCGTCCCGGTGTGCAGGTCGAAGGCGGAGACCTGGTAATCCGGTTCGATTAGCCTCGTTGTGTATTGGCCTCAAGCGACTCTTTGTGGGGGAATCCACATGCTGCCCTTGGTTCTGGCTTTTGCAACAATCGGCGCGGACTCCACGCCGACGATCACCTCCCCAGTTGGTACTGGTGAGAAGGGGTTTGCCGGGGACGGCGGACCTGCGGAGAAAGCCAAGCTCGATCAGCCGTTCGATGTCGCGTTTGACAAGGCTGGGAACCTCTACTTCTCCGACACCTTCAACCACCGCATCCGCAAGGTGGACCCGAAGACCGGCGTGATTACCACCGTTGCTGGCAACGGCAAGAAGGGGTTCGCCGGTGACGGGGCGAAAGCCACCGACGCGAGCCTGAACGAACCCTACGGCATCGAACTCGACGCCGACGGCAACCTCTACATTGTGGACCGGCTCAACTATTGCGTGCGCAAGGTGGATGCCAAGACCGCGTTCATTACCACGGTCGCGGGCACGGGCGGCAAGTCCGGGTTTGGCGGTGATGGCGGGGACGCGGACAAGGCGCTGCTGGTCGAACCGAACGGAATCTGCCTCGACGGGAAGGGGAAACTCTACATCGCGGACGTGGCCGGGCACCGCGTCCGTGTCGTCGACCTGAAGAACGCGAAGATCGACACGCTTGCCGGAACCGGGAAGGGCGCGACGACCGGCGACGGCGGTGCGCTGAAGGACGCGGTGCTGTTCGGTCCGCGTGCAGTCGCGAGCGCGCCGAACGGGAAACTCTACATCGTGGAGCGCAACGGGCACTGCGTTCGTGTCGTCGATCTCGCGAAGGGGACAATCGACCGCTTCGCGGGGACCGGGAAGAAGGGCTACACCGGCGACAGCGGGAAGGCGCTTGAGGCGACCTTCGACGGACCGAAGGAGATCGACATCGACAAGGACGGCAACCTGTTCGTCGTGGACACGGAGAACGAAGCGATTCGCAAGATCGACGCGAAGACCGGTCTCGTGACGACGGTCGCGGGCAAGGGTCGAACCAAGACGCCGGGGTTAGGGGATGGTGCGGCGGCAACGGCCGCGACACTTGGCCGGCCGCACGGGGTCGCGGTCGGCCTGGACGGTGCGCTCTACATCGGTGACACGAACAGCCACCGCATCCGCAAGGTGAAGTGATCGTCGTCATCACGCTCCGCGTGATGTCCGCGTTGGGGTAAGCGATAACGTTTTCTCGGAGCGCATCTGAATCGCGAAGGTGACATCACGCGGAGCGTGATGACTACGGTTTTCATCGTCGTCATCACGCTCCGCGTGATGTCCGCAGTGGGGTAAGCGATAACGGTTTGCTGGAATCGCACCTGATAGGCGAAGGTGACATCACGCGGAGCGTGATGACTACGATTACTTCGCCAGGAAGTACCCGGCGGCGAACGCGAGCGCGAGCAACACGACCACCGCGCCCATCAGCAGCGTGGCTTTCTGCGCGCTGATCACCAGCATCCGCGGCGGTTCGCTCAGGCTCATCGCGTCCTGGCCCGAGGTGGGCGGCGGCTTCGCGCGGTCGTCTTCTGCTTGGGACGCGGTGCGGCCGAGAATCTCGTCAACGTTGCCCTCGAAGAGCGGCGGGTCGTCGGGGTTCGCTGGCGGTTTCGGGACAGCCTTCGGAACTGGCGGCGGAGCGGGCCGCGCCTTCGGTATGGGTGCCGCATCCGGGGACAGGCTCATCGCGGTCGCGTCCTGTTTCGGTGCGACCTTCGGAACGGGTGGCGGGGCGGGCTTCGGTGGCGGCTTCGGCAGTCCTGCGCGTGGCGGTTCCACGGGGCGCGCGGGGGTTGGGGTCGCGGCCACCGGTGCGGGCGGTTGGATGACCTGGGTCGCCGGTTCCACCACGCGCTCGGTCGCCACGTTTCCGAGCAACTCGTCAACGTCGTCCATGTTGACGCGCTCGGTCTTCGCGTCGTCTTCCGTGGGGACTGGCACCGTGATGGTGTAGCCGCAATGCGGGCAGATTGTTTCGGTTCCGGCTTTGCGGGTCGCGATCCCGAGCAGCCGGTTACAGTAACTACAGCGGAACCGGATGGGCATTCCGAGGTCTCCGGCCAACAAGGGCTGAGTTTACGCGTTAAACAGCAGTATACCCCACCGGCCCGCAGTGGGGAGACGAATCCTGTTGAGAGCTTGATCCGAACGCGCTGTCGGGGAAGAATGAACGTCACGCCCGCGAACACGACCGGAGCAAACCGATGATCGCACGCCATACCCGTCTGGCTCTTGCACTGAGTCTGTTCGCGACCTGCGCCGCGGTCGTGCCCGCCGCGGATGTCGTCATCCTCAAGGACGGGTTCGTGATTCAGGGGAACGTTCACAAGGAGGCCGAGACCGTTTTCGACAAGGCCAGCGGCACCTCGGTCCGCATCGTCAAGGCGAACGGACTCGACATGATCGACGAGGGGCCGAAAGTAACGGTCTTCAGCACACACGCGAAGCAACTCGGTGCCATCTCCCCGGACATCAAACTGCGCCCGGAATACAAGGCGTACACGACGAGGTTCCTGGGACGCAGAGCGAACACCCCGCTACCCGCGATGCCCAGCATCACGAAAGTCACGGACTTCAACGAGAAGTGGATTCGGACGCTCACCGTGCCCGCGGTCGGAGCGGCGCCCGCGCAGATTGACCAGCAGGTCACGCACCTCGACCCGTATTTCATCTACCTGGTTTCGAGCACGCATCTGTGGCGAGTCACCTACCGCACTTGCGAATGGGATCCGAAGGTAGTTCGCAAGCTCCTGACCATGCACCCGGAACTCTCCGAACCGGACGGGAAGTGCGCGCCTCTGAAGCGGATCGCGATCGCCAAGTTCATGCTCGACGCCGGGTGGCTTCAACTCGCGAAAGATGAATTGGACCGGCTCAAGCGGGATTTCGCGGGTGAGATGGCGAAGGAAGCGAAAGAGGCACACGAGAAGATCACGAAAGAAATCGACCAGGCGACTGCGGAACTCGTTGTCCGCGAGGCGGAAGTCGCACTCGGGGCCGGTCGGTACATCTACGCGGCCGAACTGCTCGCGATCTTCCCGGAGAAGAACGCCGAACCGAAGGAAGTGGCTCGCGCCGCGAAGGTCGGCGCTGACCTGAAGACGGCCCAGGAACGGCACGACACCGCTCGCCGGCTCCTGACCGGGCTGATCGACACTGTGAGCGGGCGGCGCACGGCCAAGCCAATGCTCGCGGTCGGCGGTGGTCTGGCGCTGGCCGCGTGGACACAGCCCAAGGAAGTCACGCCGCAGTCGCTCGAACTCGCGGTCGCGGCCGGTCAGGTCTTCTCGGAACTCCACCCGGATTCCGCGATTCGCATCGAGACGTTCGTGACGCTCGCAATGCAGGCCGAGCGCGAGCGCGCCGCGGACAAGGAGCCGACCAAGAGGCCGGACGAACTGATCGCCACTGCCATCAGCGGCTGGGCGATGGGCAAGAACGGAGCGACCCCGAACGTCGAGTCGGCACGGAAGGCGTGGTCCGCTCGCGAGTCGATTCTCGCCTACCAGAAGGGTGAGTCGCTGGCGGCCCGCAGCACGGTCCTCGGTCGCTTCAAGAAGACGAATTCGCTGGGGATCGACCAGCTCGCGCAACTCATTTCACTCCTGCCGCCGGCCGATCCCGACGACTTGAACAACCGGAGCGGGAAGCCGATTGCGCTCGGAAAGAACGTGCCGGGCGGCGTGTATCGGCGGCGAACTGCGCCCGTCCCCGGGCACGCGACCGGGCTGGACTATCTCGTGAAACTGCCGCCCGAGTACCACCACGGCCGCGCATACCCGGTGCTGGTTGTACTCACGCATAGCGGCAACCAGGCGGAAGATATGATGGGCGCGCTGATGACCGAGTCGGAGAAGAACGGCTACATCGTGATTGCGCCGGAGTGGACCAACCAGTTCGCCAAGGACGGCTGGCAGTGGAAGGGCGAGGATCACGTGTACGTCACGGCCGCGCTCCGCGACGCGGTGAGGCACTTCACGGTAGACAACGACCGCGTGTTCCTGTGCGGCGTTGGCGACGGCGCGAACATGGCGATGGACGTGGGCACCTCGCACCCGGATCTGTTCGCTGGCGTTGTACCTGTGGGACCGATCCCCAAGTGGGGCGGCCACTTCGTCGAGTACTGGCGCAACGCACAGAAACTCCCGTTCTACATCGTGACCGGGGAGATGGGCGGCGACTCTGTGACGAACCTCAAGAACATCTTCCTGAAGTGGATGCCGCAGGGGTATCCCGC
Organism: Planctomycetia bacterium; assembly: GCA_005772955.1. Taxonomy (GTDB): domain Bacteria; phylum Planctomycetota; class Planctomycetia; order Gemmatales; family Gemmataceae; genus Gemmata. Next base: position 4,854 of record SXID01000125.1, on the reverse strand, counting down.
CGTGATGACCATCTACAAGGGTCGCGGGATCGAGTGGTTCTCGGCCGAAACGCCGATCATCTTCGAGTGGATGAGCCGCAAGACACGCATCAACGGCACCGCGACGCTGGCGCTTGGCAACTTCCGTCAACCGTGGATGATGCTGCGCGATTCGGACAACCGGTTCTACTGGCTCCAGGCGGACAAGGTCGTGACGGGCAAGTCCGGTGGCGCGATCGTCCCGGCGGAACTGCAGGGCGACGTGCGAGGCAACAACTTCGTGGACATCCGCTGCCGCGGCGTGAAGCAACTGACCGTGTGGCTGAGTTCGGAGATGATCGACTGGACGAAGCCGGTGAAAGTGCAGATCAACGGCAGCACACCGCAAACGTGGTTCAAGCCGAAGATGATCGAACCGAACCTGGAAGTGCTGCTGGAAGACTATCACGAACGCGGCGACCGCCGGATGCTGTTCCTGAACAAGTTGGAGTTGACCGTCAGTCCGTGATGAGTTCGTAGGGTGGGTCAAGGCTTTGCGCAGGCCCACCACGGCGACACCAACAAGGATAAACCTTGCGACTATAGCTCAGCGCTGGTGGGCCTGCGCAAAGCCTTGACCCACCCTACCAAAACCTCACCCCGCTTCTTTCTCGGCGCCCCCGCCAAACGCTTTGCGGAACGCGTTCAAGTGTTCCACGAGCAGCGGCTTCAACTTCGCAGCGTCGAGGTGGTCGCCAGTCACGAGCCACATCTTCAGCAGGTCGATGCCGTCGTTGCGGTCGCCTTCGATGGTCGCGTCACGTCCGAAGTTCTCGAACTGCGACAGCTTCGCGGTTCCGGGGTGACCCACGAACCACACCTCCATCGCGTCAGTTTCCTTCGTCTTGAGCCGTGCCCAGAACCGCGACGCGCCCCGTGGATACACCGCCACCGCGTCACGCACGTCCCACTTGAACTCTAACGTCGGGTCGATGTCGCGGAGCAGTTTCACCATCTTGGGCAGAAGCGAGCGGTCCCACTTTGCGCCTTGGCCCGGTGGGAATCCCTTCTCGCCGAGGTGCCACTTCTCGCCGTCTTTCTTCCACGGCATGTTGCCTTCGATCCCGCCGGCAGATGTTTCGCTTCGACCCTGCACGATCTCGACGGCCCGCGTCAGGAACTCACGGAACGCGCCTGTGTCGATCTCGGACTTCTTGTGAACGGTGATCGTGACCGTTTGCCAACCGGCAGCGTTGTGAATCTCGACCCGGTTCGCGTCGCGTGAATACCCTTCGAGACCGGGCGTGTCGGATAACGGTGGGATCGCGAGTTTCGGCGCAAGCAGATCCTGCTTGAACGGCCGGCCCGGTAGCGGGAACACGAGTTTCATGTACGCTTCGTGCCCGGTCATCGCGTGGAGGAACCAGCCGTCCGCTTTTCGCGGTGTGGGAATCTCAACGATGGTGCGGTGGTTCCACTTCGTTTCGGGGAACGTGCCGAGTTCGTGAATGAGGTCGATCACCCACGACAGCGCTTCGCCGTCCCACTTCACCGGTTTGCCGGTGGTGGTGACGCGATCGCGTGTGTGCCAACCGGGGCCGTCGGCTTCCCACGGGAGCTTCTGGTCCTTGCCCACTTCGGAGATGTCGAGGTCGCCGGCGCGCTTCGCGAGAGCCTTCTTCGCGTCGTATTTGGGGCGCTCCGCGAATGGACCGGCCGCGAGCACGCTTTTCAAACTACGCCCGGTGTGCGTCGGCGCGCCCGCGTCGAACAACCTCACCACCTCTTCTGGCGTGCCGACCGCGACAACCTGCCCGCCAGCACCGCCGGCTTCCGGTCCCAGGTCGATGATCCAGTCCGCGGTCTTGATCACATCGAGATTGTGTTCAACGGTGATGACCGTGTTGCCGAGATCGACCAGACGCTGAAGCACGTCGAGCAGTTTGCGGATGTCATCGAAGTGAAGCCCGGTTGTCGGTTCGTCGAGCAGGTAGAGCGTCTTCCCGGTGCTGGGGCGCGCGAGTTCGGCCGCGAGCTTCACGCGCTGCGCCTCGCCGCAGGACATCGTCGGCGCCGGCTGACCGAGCGCCATGTAGCCGAGGCCGACGTCTTCGAGCGTCTGGAGGATGTGCCGGATCTTCGGGATGTTGTTGAAGAGTTCCAGCGCCTCGCGGATTCGCATGTTCAGCACGTCCGCGATTGATTTGCCGTGATACCGTACCGCGAGTGTTTCGGGGTTGTACCGCGTGCCGTTGCACGTGTCGCACTCCACCCACACGTCGGGGAGGAAGTGCATCTCGATGACCTTCTGCCCCATCCCTTCGCACGCTTCGCACCGCCCGCCCTTCTGATTGAACGAGAAGCGCCGCGGGTGGTAGCCGCGGACCTTCGATTCGGGCAGGCGCGCGAATAGTTCGCGGATCAGGTCGAACACGCCGGTGTAGGTCGCGGGGTTGCTCGACGGAGAGTTGCCGATCGGGTCTTGATCGACGCTGATGATCTTGTCCACGTGTTCGAGGCCGACGATGTCGTCGTGTGCCGCGCCCGCGGTTCGCGCACGGTGGAGTTTCCGCGCGAGCGTGTTGTAGAGCACTTCGTTCACGAGCGACGACTTGCCGCTACCGCTCACGCCGGTGACCGCGACGAACGCGCCGAGCGGGATGTGAACGTCAATGTTCTTCAGGTTGTGTTGGCGCGCACCGAGGATGCTGAGGGTGGGGGAACCTCTCCCCCCGGCCCCCTCTCCTAAGAAGAGAGGGGGAGAAAGAGCTTCACGTGCCGCGAGCGCGGCCGAACCTGCTGTTTGTTTTTCTCCCCCTCTCTTCTTAGGAGAGGGGGCCGGGGGGAGAGGTTGTGTGGCCGTGCGCCGGTTCGACGGCACCGGGATCGCGAGTTTGCCGCTGAGGTATTGCCCAGTGAGCGATGCGGGGTTCTTTGTCACTTGCGCGGGGGTGCCGCTCGCGGTGATCTCGCCGCCGTGGTCGCCGGCACCGGGGCCGAAGTCGAGCAGGTGGTCCGCCGCTGCGATCACCTCGCGGTCGTGTTCGACGACGACGAGCGTGTTGCCGAGATCGCGCAGCCGATGCAACGCTTGTAGAAGGCGCTCGTTGTCGCGCGGGTGAAGGCCGACGGTCGGTTCATCGAGGACGTACAGCACGCCGGTCAACCCGCTGCCGATCTGCGACGCAAGCCGGATTCTTTGCGCCTCGCCGCCCGAAAGCGTCGGCCCTTGTCGGCCGAGTGTTAGGTACTCCAGACCGACGTCGACGAGGAACTTCAAGCGGTTCGCGATCTCGCGTAGCACTTCGCCCGCAACCTGTCGCTCGGTTTTCGAGAGTTTGAGCGTCTCAAACATCATGAGCGTGTCGCCGAGTGACTTGGCACACACTTCGCCGAGCGTGAGCGCGGCGAACCGCGTGGCGGCAGCATCCGAGCGAATCCGCGCACCGCGGCACGCGGAGCAGGGCACTTCGTCGACGAGGTGATCGAGCCGCGCCCGGTATACCCACGACACGCGCGAGGCTTCGTCCACCGCGGGGAACAGCCCCTTGTATTGGAACTTGACTGGGCGAACCCCGCCCGTAAGGGCGGGGGTGTTCTTACGCGTCACCCCCGCCCTTGCGGGCGGGGTTCGCCCATCGCTTGCTAATTCGATCCAGGCATCAGAGGTTCCATGGAGAACGGCGCGCTGGTGTGCCGGGTCGAGCTTCGCGAACGGCGTGTCGAGCGAGAACCCGACGTGCTTCGCGAGTGCCTCCGCGAACGGCAGCCACGGTGACCCCTTCGCGAGCGACGGCCACGCGGTAACGGCGCCCGCACGGAGTGACAGCGCGGTGTCACCGAGGAGAAGGTTCGCGTTCGCGCCGCGCTGGAAGCCCAACCCTTCGCACGTCGGGCACCATCCGAGCGGGCTGTTGAAGGAGTAATTGTGCGGGTTCAGGGCTTCGAAACTCAGGTTGCAGTGTTCGCAGGAGAGGTGCTGCGAGTACTTCTCGACCTTCCATTTCGCCTCATCCACATCGGCTTCGACGTACGCGATGTGCATGACCCCGCGGCCGAGGTCGAGCGATTGCTCCACGGCCTCCGCGATGCGGGTTCGGGTCCCCAGCTTCACGACGTTGCGGTCCACGACAATCTCGACGTTGTGCTTCCGCCGGTGGTCGATCTCCGGCGGTGCGTCGATGGTGAAGCTCTTGCCGTTGACGCGCATTCGCGTGTAGCCCGTGCGACGGATTTCCTCGAAGAGCGCGTCGTATTTCTCCTGCCCCTTGCGTTCCAGCGGGGCCATGATGAACAGCTTCGTGCCTTCGGGCAGTGACAACACCTTGTCAACGATCTCGTCCGCGGTCTGTGTGCCGACCGGGCGCGAGCAACTCGGACAGTGTCGCTGACCCAGGCGCGCGAACAGGATGCGGAGGTAGTCGTAAATCTCGGTGACCGTGCCGACCGTGCTTCGCGGGCTTTTGCTTGTGGTTTTTTGCTCGATGCTGATCGCGGGCGACAGACCGGTGACGTGTTCCACCTTCGGCTTTTGTACCTGCCCCAAGAACTGCCGCGCGTAGCTCGAAAGTGACTCGACGTAGCGGCGCGGGCCTTCGGCATAGATTGTGTCGAGCGCAAGCGACGACTTGCCTGAACCCGACGGGCCGCAGAACACGCTCATCTTCTCGCGCGGCAGTCGCGCCGAGACGTTCTTCAGGTTGTGTTGGCACGCACCCTCGACACAGAGGTGGGTGATGTATTCCTGCCGAGTGTTTGGTGTTTGGTGTTTGGTGTTTGACGATTTCTTCTTGGCGGCTGATTTCTTGGGTAACAGCATCGGCGCCAGCGCCTGCCCGGTGTACGACTCCTTGCACTTCGCCACGGTTTCCGGCGTGCCCGCGACGACGACAGCCT
>SXID01000019.1 GCA_005772955.1 Planctomycetia bacterium | reverse complement strand
GTCGTCGTCGTCGTCGTCGTCGTCAAACTCGTCGTCGTCGTCGTCGGCCGCGAGGACCGGCGTGAGCAACTTGTCCAGCCAGGACAACGAATCCTGCGCCGAAGCGAAGTCCCAGGGTAACAGGGCGCATGCAGCCATGTGGTCGATCCTCGTGTACGGGTGAGGGCCTGCGAACTGGATAGCCCTCTGCTATCGGTGTCCGCTGACCCGGAATCCAATTCTCAAACCCGTTCGCGGGCGGGCGTCGTTTCCCGCGTCGGTGTTAGCAGTCTGGTCGGTAGAGCGGTTGCTGCTCACACAGGTTTGCATCGTGCGGCTCGACTACTTGTTTGGGATCGGGAAGGAGTAGCCTCAGAAGCCGTCAAAGGTAGGCGCTTCTTAGGGACAGGTTCCGAGGGTGTCAAGCGATCATTGCGAAGTTTCCGAACTTCGATAAAACCCTGGAAAATCTGGGCTTGCGACACTGCCGGAGATAATTCTTACAATTCTTTTTCGCCCGATTCGCGCGGAAAACCGGGAGCGCCGATGCCGGCACCGACTGACGAAGACTCGCCCGTCTCGCAGCCTGACTGGCTGTTGCTGAAGAACGGGCGGATGCCCGACTGGGGTCCGGTCTACACCGAGACACCCGCAGACCCCTACTCGCCCGACGCGCCATTCGTCACGGAACCGTGGAACACGGTGACAGCGACGTTCTTCATCTTCATTGCACTCGCGTTCGTCTGGCGGCTCCGCGGCCGTTACCGCGAGTTCCCGTTCCTCACCGCGTGCCTGCCTATCCTCTTAGCCGGCGCGATTGGCGGGACACTATTCCACGGCACCCGCACGCAGCGTTTCTACTTCCTTCTCGACGTGATCCCGATCTCGCTCCTCGGCGTCGCCGGAGCGCTGTTCATCGCGTACCGGCTGTGGGGTCGCGGGTCGTGGATCTACTACCTGCCGGGTGTCGCGGTGTTCTACATCGTAGTGAACCGCGTGCTCTTCCGCATGGTCGGCCCGATGAGCAGCCAGTGGAGCGTGAACCTGTCCTACGCGTCGCTGGCACTGGTCGTCCTTTCTCCAATCGCGATCGTACTGTGGCGCACGCAACTCCGGCACGGCGGTTGGGTTGTGGCCGGGGTTGTCAGTTTCGCCATCGCGTGGTTCTTCCGGCTCGTGGACCGCGACATTGGTGCCACGCTCGCGATGGGTAGTCACTGGCTCTGGCACACCTTCGGCGCGATCAGCACCGCGCTGATGATCCAGTTCTTCTACAAGGTAGAAGGGGAAAAGACGGAACAGTCGGCCCCGATTGCCGAAGCGAGGTGATGCGGAAGAGTAGCGTTCTCCACCGCTTTTCCGATACAACAACTCCCCACACATAACGAAGGTTCCGGCCCATGCTCACGCTCGGCAAGTACTCGATCGGGGTCGGCGACCGGTTCGCGCACCAAGCCAAAGCACAGGTGCAGGCGTGCATCCTCGCTGCCAAAAGCGGGGTCGAAGTCATCCCCGTGTGGAACAAGTCGAACCGCGAACACACCATCATCGGGTCCGAACCCGCGAGCGTGCGAGCCGCCGCCGACGCCGCGGTGCGCGACTTGAAGTGGACCAAACCGTACCACGTAGACGCCGACCACATCAGGCTCGAAACCGTCGAGCGGTTCCTCCCGTCGTGCGACTTCTACACCATCGACGTGGCCGATTCCATCGGGCAACCCGCGAATGCGAACGCAGTGAAAATCTTCACGACGCGACACCCGGAGTTGCTCGGCACGCTCTCAATTCCCGGCACGGCAGAACCGTTCACGACCACGCCCGCTGACATCCAGCGCATCATCGGGAAATACCTGAAGGCCGTGAAGGACGCGAGCGAGATCTACCACAAGATCGCGTGGTCGAAGGGATCCGACAACTTCATCACCGAAGTGTCGATGGACGAAACCGACCAGCCGCAGTCGCCGCAAGAACTCCTGCTGATTCTCGCGGCACTTGCGGACGAAGGCGTACCGGTGCAGACCATCGCGCCGAAGTTCACCGGCCGGTTCAACAAGGGTGTGGACTACGTCGGCGACGTGGTGCAGTTCGAGCGTGAGTTCCGCAACGACCTCGCGGTCATTGCGTACGCAGTGAAGAAGTTCCGGCTCCCGGCGAATCTCAAACTCAGCGTCCACTCTGGCAGCGATAAGTTCTCGCTCTACGGCCCGATGCAGCGTGCTCTCCACGACACCGGTGCGGGCATCCACCTGAAGACCGCGGGCACGACGTGGCTGGAAGAGGTAATCGGCCTCGCGGAGTCCGGCGGCGAAGGGCTGGCGCTGGCAAAGGTGATCTACGCGAAGGCGCTCACGAAGAAGGACGAACTCTGCGCCCCGTACGCGGCCGTCATCGACATCGACGCCGCGAAACTGCCGACTGCGGATGAGGTGTACGAGTGGCGTTCGGAGCAGTTCGTGGGCGCACTTCGCCACGATCAAGCGAACCCGCTGTTCAACCCGTCGCTCCGTCAGTTGATCCACGTCGGGTTCAAGATCGCGGCGCAGATGGGCGAGCAGTACCTTCAAATGCTGAAGACGTGCGAAGCGTCCGTGTCGCGCAACGTGACGACGAACCTGTTCGACCGGCACCTGAAACCGCTGTTTCTGCAAGGATGAGGGATGAACAGCAGCGTTCGTCCTCCTCCTCTGTCTGAATTCATCCTTCATCCCTCACCCCGCATCCTCACTCACATGACGAACCTCTTCAATCTTCAAGGCGAAGTGGCCGCGGTCCTCGGCGGGACCGGAGTACTCGGTGGCGCGATGGCCGACGCGCTCGCTGCCGCAGGTGCGACCGTCGCGGTCGTGGGCCGCAGCGAAGAACGCGGCGTGGAACGCGTACGCACCATCGAGAAGGCTGGCGGGAAAGCCATTTTCCAGACCGCTGACGCGATGAGTCGCGATTCGCTCACCGCCGCGCGCGACGCCATCACCTCAAAGCTCGGCAACGTCACGATCCTCGTGAACGGTGCCGGAGGCAACAAGCCGGAAGCGACCGTTCCGCCCGGTGGCGACTTCTGCAAGATGGGGCTTGAAGGCTGGCAAGCAGTCTTTGACCTGAACCTCGTCGGCGGCACGCTGTTCCCGTGTCAGATCTTTGGCGAGAAGATGGTCGCGGCCGGTAAGGGAAGCGTCATCAACATCGCGTCGATGGCGAGCATCACGCCCCTGTCGCGCGTCGTCGCGTACTCCGCGTCGAAGGCCGCGGTGCTGAACCTCACGCTCTGGCTGGCGCGCGAGTGGGCCACGAAAGGCGTGCGCGTCAACGCCATCAGTCCCGGGTTCTTCCCCGCTGAACAGAACCGGCGGATGCTGCTCAAGGAAGACGGCACGTACACCGAACGTGGGCAGTCGATCGTGGGGCACACGCCGATGGGGCGCTTCGGAAGTGCCGAAGAGTTGGCCGGCGCGGTGATCTGGCTCGCGTCTCAGCGCGCATCCGGCTTCGTGACCGGGCAGAACATCGTCGTGGACGGCGGGTTCTCGTCCGTCACAATCTGACAAAAGCAACCCCTCCCCTAAGAAGGGAGGGGCGCCATTCGGAAGCCCCTCCCTTCTTAGGGGAGGGGTTGCTTCCTCAATCGAACCACTCGTCTGCTGGGTTGAACGCTGGGAGCGCGAAGACGATCGTCTTCAACCCGGCGTCGCTCACGACCCGGTGCCGCGTGCCCGCTTCGATCCAGATCACGGTGCCCGGCGCCACATCGTGCCACACGCCGTTCAATTCGATCTTGCCCAGTCCCTCCAGGATGTAGTAAACCTCCGTGGTTCCCCGGTGGTAGTGCCGGACGGAATCGGTGATCGAGGTGACGTGGAGCGAGGCTGGCGCGCCGTCGGCGCCTGTGAGGATGCGTGTGCTCACACCACATGGGCACGGCACACTCGGTGCCTCACTGAGGTGTCGTACCAGATACCCGAGCGTCGCGGTTTGCATTTGTGTTCTCCGTGAGTGAACACAGCATACGCCGGGTTCATCCCGGCTTCGAGAGGATCTCGCGTGCCGCGTCCCCTGCTCTGCCTTCTCGTGCCGCTCGCGCTGTTCGCAATCGGGTGCGGCTCGGAACCACCTGCTGCCGCGAGTACGCCCACGCCCCCAACACCATCGAGTGACAAGCCCGCGGATTTCCAACCGTCCGCGTGCGGGCAGATCAACGGCCTCGTCACGTGGGATAGGGAAAAGGCGATTCCGAGTGTCCAACCGGTGATCGACCTCCGCCCGCGCCCGGACGGGAAGGGTTCCGACCTGCGCGTTCTTGTCCACCCGTACGCTCCGCGAATCGATCCGTTCACTTACGCGCTCGCCGGGGCCGTTGTGTACCTGCGCGGGGTGAACCCGACGCGCGCGAAGCCTTGGGACTTGCCGCCGGTGAGCGTCGAAATCCGCGACTCGCAAATCTTGGTGAAACAGGTCGCCGTGAAGAAGGGCGACGACCCGCAAAACGGAATCAAGCCTGACCTCCGCGTGACGGGGCGAGTGGGATTCGTGCGCCGCGGAGAACCTGTGAAATTCCAATCGGCCGAGCCAGTGTTCCACTCGCTTCGCGGTCGCGGGGCCGCGTTCTTCGCGATCCCCTTCCCCGACCCAGAGCGACCACTCGAACGCAGTTTCGATACTTACGGCCGCGTCGAACTCACCAGCGCCGCGGGATTCTCCTGGCACGCCGCGGACCTGTTCGTGTGCGACCACCCGTATTACGCGATCTCGGACCTTGAAGGCCGGTTCCAGTTCACACAGGTTCCCGAAGGCATCTACGAACTGGTCGCGTGGCACCCCAACTGGGGCACCACGGCGAGCGAACGGAACCCCGAAACCGGGTTGGTGCAACGGCTCGTGTACGCACCGCCGCTGGAAAGTTCGCGACCCGTGATGGTCAACCCAGGGCGGAAAACGTTCGCGAACGCGAACCTCCCGCACCCGGACTTCCCAAAGTGATTTCGCACCGCACAGTTGATCTTCGGGCTGTGGTGTGTCAATAGTGGTGGCATCTCCTCGCAGTCCGGGTGTCGCCATGTACGCCATCGTCACTATCGCGCTCGTAACGCTCACGGCAACCGCACTGCACGAACCAACGCAGGGCGATGTGACGCTCTGCGTCGCGAAGGGGCTAAAGTGGCTCGCCGCGCAACAGAAAACGGACGGCAGTTGGGTCGGACGAAACGACCGCAATTCGATCACCGTAACCGCGTTCGCGGGCCTCGCGCTACTGATGGAAGGGAGTACGCTCAAACACGGTACGTACGCGCCCGAACTCCGCATGGCGGTTGCGTGGTTCGCGAAGAACGCCGCCGAGAACGGGCGCCTCGCCAACGGCCCCGCCGAAGACGCGCGAAACATCCAGGGGCACGCCCACGCGCTGATGTTCCTGTCGAGCGCCTATGACACCGACGACGACCACGCTCGCAGGAAGCAACTCGGCCGACTCATCGAGCGGGCAGTTGCGTTCGCCACGGACTCGCAAGGAAAACGCGGCGGCTGGGGCGTCGCCTCTGTCAGCGAGCGTACCGACGACGACAGCCTGTCCACGATCCTGATGCTCCAGGGGCTGTTCGCGGCACGCAAAGCCGGGATCGAGGTTCCCAAGACGCTTACTGACAAGGGCACGGATTACCTCGCGAAAGCGACGAGCGCGACCGGCGGCGTCTTCACACGGATGATCGAAGCGAACTCCCCCGGGAGCGGAGCAGGACAACCGCAACTCACGGCCGGTTCCGTCGCGACGCACCTGATGCACGACGGTCCGCGACCGCCAGTGCTCACCCGCTGGGTCGGGAACCTGAAACCCAGCACCAGCATCCGCCCGCGCCAAAATGCGGGTGCGATGTTCACGCACCTCCAGTTCGCTCGCGTCGCGTTCGCCCTTGGTGAGAACGGGCACCGCAAGATCGACCCTACCGCACGTGACGCTGATCTCCTTAGCTGGTCGTCGTACCGGACCGCGACCTACGAAACCCTGAAGAGCGATCAACTGGCCGACGGGAACTGGCCCGATATGCTCAACGGCCCGGTGTATTCGACGTCGCTCGCACTCATCATCCTCCAACTCGATAACGACTACCTCCCCGCGTTCGCTCGCTGAGCGAAGAACGAAATCCACGGATGACTGTTGCTCTCCGCCCCGTGGTGCGTCCATAGTGGTAGAGGGGTTTGTAGCTATTGGGGGATACCATGTACGCCGCTGCTGCTGCCATCGCGCTCGCGTTCCTGACGCCGCCCACGACGAACGACCCGGTAAAGAACGGGTTGAAGTGGCTCGCCGCTCAACAGAAGGCAGACGGCACATGGGACAGCGCAAACAACGTCACCCCAACGACGATCACCGCGACCGCAGGCCTCGCTCTTCTGATGGAGGGCAGCACCCCGAAGGAAGGGGTGTACGCACCGCACCTCCGCAAGACAATCGCGTGGCTGGAGGCGAATACGAGCGAGAAAGGACAACTCGCGAGTGCCACCCAGAACGAGATGTACCAGTACATCAACAGTCACAGCCACGCGCTGATGTTCCTCGCGTGCGCGTACGACACGGACGACGACACCGACCGTCGCGACCGGCTCGCGAAGTTAATCAAGAAGGCGACCGCGTTCCTTGTCGAAGGCCAGACCACGCGCGGCGGGTGGGGATTCATGACCGCCCGCGCCGGCAGCGACTACGACGACAGCCAGTCCACCGCGACCGCGTTCCAGGCGTTGCTCGCCGTTCGCAAGGCCGGCATCGAGGTGCCGAAGACGGTGACCGACAAGGCGTTCCAGTATCTCGCGAAAGCCACGAACAGGGACGGCGGGATCATCTACAGCATCTTCGGTGGCGCGGTCCCGATGGGCAACGATGGGCAGCCCATGTACAGCGCGATGGCCGCGGCGGGGGCGCTGATGCGGGACGGTGCGAGACCCGACCCGCTTGCGAAGTGGGTTAAGAACTCGTACGGCACGAACACGGCACAGCAACTCCAGTTCATCCGAAATGGCAACGCTGTTTACTCTCTGCTTCCGCAATACCACCTGTCGCGAGTCGCGTTCGCACTCGGCGAAAACGGGCACCAGAAGCTCGACTCCACCGCGAATGATGCGGCTGTTCTCCGCTGGTCCGATTATCGGGCGAAGTTCTTCAAGGTACTCAAAGAAACGCAGGGCAAAGACGGGAACTGGACCGATGGCACCTACGGACCGGTTTACCCTACCGCGCTGGCGCTTATCATCCTTCAACTCGACAACGATTACCTCCCGGCGTTCTCTCGCTGAGCGAAGAATCTAACCTTCACGATTCTTCAATTCCCTTGCTTTCCTCCTAGACTCCGTGAAGAATACCCACGAAGTTCAGGAATCGAGTTCATGTTCATCTACCCCGCAATCGACCTCCTCAATGGCCGCGCCGTGCGGCTCCAGCAAGGCGATTACTCGCGGGAAACCGTGTTCTCTGACGACCCCACCGCCGTCGCGCGCAAGTGGGTCGATTCAGGCGCCGACCGGATTCATGTCGTTGACCTCGATGGCGCGAAAGCCGGTAAGCCCGTGAACGGCCCCGTGATCCGTGCCATCGTTGAAGGCGCAGGCGTGCCCGTTCAACTCGGTGGTGGTCTCCGCACCGATGCCGACCTCGAAACCGTCTTCGGGTGGGGTGTACGATGGGCTGTTCTTGGCACAAAGGCGCTCCAGTCGCCAGAGTGGACACGCACGGTCGCCCACCGCTACCCAGACCACATCGTGCTCGGTGTGGACGCAAAAGACGGGTTCGTCGCGACCGAAGGCTGGCTCGAACTGTCTCGCGTCAAGGCGGTTGATCTCGCCAAGCAGGTAAGTGATTCCCCACTCGCCGCGGTCGTCTACACGGACATCGCAAAGGATGGGATGATGAGCGGGCCGAACTTCGTCGGCCTCGCGGAGATGAAGGCCGCGATGCCGCTCCCCGTCATTGCCAGCGGGGGTGTCTGCACCCTGGACCATGTGCGCCGTCTGATCGCGGAAGGGATTCCCGGCTGCATCATTGGCCGCGCACTTTACGAAGGAACGCTTGATCTCGCAGCCGCTATTCTTCTCAGTCGCAAGTCGCAAGTCTGCAAGTCCCGAGTCGAGAACCCAATCGGTGACGTTCTTCCCACTTGAGACTTGAGACTTGCCGACTTGCGACTCCCTCTCTCTTGGAGTTCACATCATGGCTGTCAAGCACCTGGTGGAAAACGTCAGAGACATTGCACTCGTTGGGCATCGCGCCGCGGGCAAGACCAGCCTAGCCGATGCTCTCCTCTTCGACGCCCACGCGGTTGATCGACTCGGCAGCGTGGACGATGGCACCTCGGTCGGCGATTCCGACGAGGAAGAACACAAGCACCACTTCTCCATCGACACGCACGTCCTCCACGCCGATCACGACGGCAAACACTTGAATATCCTCGACGCGCCCGGCTCGCCCGACTTCATCGGTGCGGCACTCGAGGCGCTCGCGGCTGTCGAAACCGCGGTGCTCGTCATCTCCGCAGTCAACGGCGTCGAGATGAACACCCGGCGCATGTTCAAGGAAGCGACCGATCTGGGGCTTTCGCGCGCGATCGTCATCAACAAACTCGACGCGGACAACATCGACCTGCCGTCGCTGGTCGAGAGCATCCAGGCGGCGTTCGGGAAGAACTGCGTGCTGTTCAACGTACCAGACCGGCTCGGCAACGGGATACGCGAAGTTCACTGCCTCCTCGACCCCCGACAGATCTTCCCGCCGTCAAGCCCGGTCGATGCGTCGGCCGCGCGAAGCCAACTCATCGAGGCGGTCGTTGAGGCCGATGAGGCACTGCTCGAAAAGTACCTGAGCGAGGGCAAAGTCACGCTGGCGGAACTGGAGGGAGACATCACGCGCGCGATGGACGCGGGCACGCTGATCCCAATCTTCTGCGTCTCGGCGAAGAAAGATAAGGGCGTGAAGGAACTGCTCGATGCGCTCAGCCGCTACGGGCTATCACCCGCGTTCGCCCGCAGGCGCCTCGAAGGACTACAAGTTGGCGCCAACGGTTCGACCCACCAACTCGAACCGACCGAGCAGGAAGAGTTCGTCGCACAGGTTTTCAAGGTCGTCAACGACAAGTTCGTCGGGCACCTGAGCTTCATTCGTGTGCTCGCGGGCAAACTCCAGCACAACCACAACGTCGTGAACTTGCGCAGCGGGGCAACACTCCGCATTGGGCACCTGCTCGAAGCGCAGGGCAAGTCCACTGCACAGATCCACGAAGTCGGACCGGGCGACATTGTCGCCATCGCGAAAGTGGAAGGTCTGGAGATCGGCGACACGATCGCCTACACGAACCACGCGCCCAAGATCCCGCTGCCGCACTTCCCGACCCCGATGTTCGGGCTTGCAATCGAACCAAAAACCCGTGGCGACGAGCAAAAGATTTCCATCGGACTCCACAAACTCGCGGCAGAAGACCCAACTGTGAAGGTGACGCACGACGCGCAGACGCACGAACTCGTCATCAGCGGCGTGAGCCAACTTCACCTGGACATCATCCGCGAACGCTTGAAAGCGCGGTTCGGTGTGGAAGTGAACACGAAGGAACCGAAAATCCCATACCGCGAAACGATCGGCGGCGAGGCGTCCGGTGACCACAAGCACAAGAAGCAAACCGGCGGACGCGGGCAGTTCGCTGAAGTCCACCTCCGCATCTACGCGCTGTCGCGCGAGATCAAGACACAAGAACAGTGCGAAGCGGAGTTCGCAAACAAGTCTCGCTTCGAGAAACTGCGAAGTTGTCACTACGACCCCGCGTTCAACTTCGCGTTCATCGACCACATCGTCGGCGGCACGATCCCGAACAACTTCCTCCCCGCGATAGAGAAGGGCTGCAAGGAAATGTTGGAGCGAGGCGTGCTGGCGGGCTATCGCGTTCAGGATTGTGCCGTGGAGGTCCACTTCGGGAAGTACCACGACGTGGACTCGTCCGAAGCCGCTTTCAAGACAGCGGGGCGGCATGCGTTCCGCAAGGCGTTCCTCGCGGCCCGGCCGTCACTGCTCGAACCTATCGTGAAGATCGAAATCACGGCCCCAAGCAAGTACACCGGGGCGATTCTCGGCGACCTACCCACGAAGCGCGCACACGTCGAGAACCAGGACAGTCTGCCTGGTGACATGACGGTGGTTTACGCCCGCGCACCACTTGCGGAGGTGGCCCGCTACGCGGCTCAGTTGGGCGGCATGACTCAGGGGCAAGGCTCCTACGCGATGGAACTGAGCCACTACGAAATGGTGCCCGCAAACGTGCAACAGCAGATCGTGAGCAAGGCGCAACTGAAGGACGACGACGACGAGTAAATCGTTCAACAAGTAGTTAGCCGTAAGTCGAAGGCGAGCGCGTTTCATCCGCGCTCGCCTTCGACTTACGGCTAACTACTTGTTGAACGATTTAACTCCCTCGATATTCCTAGAAGCATCCCTTCACCTCGCGCTCTGGGAACACCCGCATGAAAGCGGTTACTGACTTCTTCATTCACGAGTGGTACTTCTCGATCCCGCTCGTGATCATGTCGTTGATTGCGGGAGCGCTAGTCATCTGGCGCATCCTGCTGAACAAGACCGCCAGCACGGACATGGACGACTTCCTGCCGCTATTCCAGCAAACGCTCCGCAAGGGCGGCATCAAGGCCGCGGTGAGCCTTTGCAAGGAAGAGAAAGGGCTGATACCAAGCCGAGTCTTCATCGCGGGGTTGGAAGCCGCGGACCAGGGCGCCGCGGCCATGCGCCGGAGTATGGCAAACGAGAACGAACTGGAAATCGTCCCGCGGCTGCACTTCTTGCTAGCGCCGATTCTCGCGATTGCGAAGATCGCGACGATGGTGGGGCTGTTCTTCACCGTCATCTCGATGATCAACACGTTCAACGCGATTGGAGAAGGCGCTAGCAGCGGCAAGGCGAAGGAGATCGGCGGGCACGCATCCAAGATCGGATTGGCGCTCTTCGCGACCGCGATGGGCCTGTTCACCGCAATCCCGCTTGTGTTCAGTCACGTGCTCTTCAAGGAGTGGATAGCGAAGTTCGAGATCCGCGTGAAGGCGTCGTCGCAAAAGCTCATCACTCTCGTCACCAACTACAAGAAAGACCCGAAGTTGCTCGATGAGAAGAAGCAGGACGAAGATGACGATGACTATGAGGACGACCGCAAGTCCAGATCCAAGAAGCGCGCACGAGGCGACTGACGCGCCGCGGTTTAGCGTTCGACCCGAAGGGGTCGAAGTAGATCCCTCCAACGTGAGTCCTCATGGCCGGGAAGCCGCCGAAGGCGTTCGATGTGTGGTTCGTCACTGCGAACACGGTCTACAAGGCCGTGCCGTACAACGTCGTCGCGGACTGGACGCAACAGGGCCGACTCGCCCGCACAGACAAGGTGCGCCCCGCTGGGTCCACGGAAGCCTGGGTCGCTGTCGGCGACCACGACCTGCTCATCGATTACCTCACCCGGCCATCGACCGCGACCGCCGTGCCCGCGGTGCTTCCAACTTCTGACAATGAACCGCCCACGGCTACCGAGCCAGTAGAGCTGCCGGACCCGGAGCCGAGCCGACGCATCAGCCGCCCGGAGGACGACGAAGAAGTTGACATGATCCCGCTCATCGACATCAGCATGGTGCTGCTTGTGTTCTTCATCATCATTCAAGCGGCGGGCGCGCTCGCGCCGGTAGACGTGCCGGAGATGAAGTACGGCGGGCAACTCAGCAACGACCCCGAAGCAATCACCATCACCATCGAGAAGTTGAACACCGAGGAGGTGTACTACTCGGTGCGGGTCGGTAACGTGTCGCCGAAGCCGAGCCACGACATGCTGCCGACCCCGGAAGCCGCGATCAAGGCGCTCAAGGAATCGCTGGTCGGCACCACGCGACCGCCGGAGGTGCGGATCGCGTGCCGCAAGGACTTGCCGCGTGAGCGCGTCTACGAACTCCGCCACGCGCTCGAAGAAGAGCGCAAGAAGAAACTCATCAACTCATTCGTCGCGACCGTTGTTGAGGCACCCGACAAATGAGCGTGTGGCAAGTGCGAAAGGAAGGGTCGCCGGACGTACTCGGGCTGCCAACCGCGGCCGAGGTGCTCACCGGTCTTCGCGACGGTAACTTCCTTCCCACCGACGAAGTGAAGGGGCCAACCGATACGGCCTGGCTGCCGATCGAGGCTCACCCCACATTCGCGGAAGCGGCGCAGGACGTCGATCCTCCCCCAGAGGAAGCCGACGACACACACCTCGATATGAACCCGCTCATCGACGTGTGTCTCGTGCTGCTCATCTTCTTCATCCTGACGATCACGTACGCCACGCTGGAGCGCGCACTTGACGTGCCCGAAGACACCGCTGACGACAAGGGCATCCCACAGATTCACAAGGACGAGTTGAAGGATCGCGTGTTCAAGGTGATTGTGAAGATGGACGGCGAGAAAGCAGTCATCAAGATCGAGGGCAAGGTGGTCGCGAAGGAACAAATCTTCACGGAAATGCAGAGCATCATCAACTCGACCGGTCGTAAAGAGATGCTGCTGGACATCGACCGCGACGTGCCGTGGGGCATCGAGACCTCAATCCTCGATGCCGCGAAAGGGAACAAGGTTCACCGAATCATTAACAACCAGCGCGTCCGGAAGTAAGTCGCGTCGTCTTCGCACGAACGAATCCTGTTTAGCGGTTGCCCCGCCGGGGCAACTGGCGGACCCGGTGGGTCCGCCGCTAAACAACGAAATTGACGCGCCGAAGGAAGTCTGCGCAACCCACCCATCTTCCCATCTCGGCCTCCCAACCAGAACAATCGGTTCAAGTTTCCCCACCCGACCTGTCGATAAGGAGCGACAAGGGGATCGAACCGGCTTTGGGGAGTCGGTCCGGTTCGTGGTGCGAAGGGGGAGATTGCCGTGAGCGACACACGCGGGCTGCTCGATCGAATTTCCGCCTTCCGACAGCGGCTCGACGCGACTCCGCACCTGATCCCGGAAGCGAGTCCAGTCGATTCGGTGGACGCAGACGCGATCGTGTCCGAAGCTGAAGCGTTCCGCCTCTCACTGAAACGCATCGCGGGCAGCCAAGATGTCGCGGAGGTGACGCTGCCGCAGTTCACGGACCGCGCGCAACGACTGCTCGGGCGAGCAAAAACTCTCCTCGACCGACAGCGCAGGTTCACAACGAACGCGATGTACGCGGCATGCGCCAGCAGCGACGAGCCGGACTCGCTCGTGGACTACCACCGCGAAACCGTGAGCGTGCTCGACTCGGTGGTGCGGCTCGCGCAAGCATTCCCGGACTCGGCCGCGGCTCAGTTGAAGATGTGCGACGGGTTGAGCGGGCTGCTCACCATCGTCGGGGACCGACTCGCGATCCAAGAACAGGTGCTCGCGCAGCGCCACACCGACGCGGACCGCATCGACCGGCTCGCCGGGCTCTTCACCGCGCTGCATTGTAACCTTCCGGCCACGCTGGAAACGGCCGCTGCGCTCGCGGAAGAACTGCTCGAAGAAGCGCGGCTGGCGAAGCCGATCCGGTTCGTTCACGCACCTGTAACATCCGCGCACGCGCACGGCGGGACGACGGCATTCCCGGTCCCTTCCCGGTTCATTGCGGCGCACGCTATCAACGTCGCACAGGTCGTGGCCCGAGTCGTGCCCTACGACTACGAATTGGCCGGGCGGCCCCTCGCGCCAGTAGTCGCGGCATTGATCATGGATTGCGGGATGCTGACCGTCTCCGCGGCGATACTCGCGAAGGCGGAACCGCTCACGCCCGACGAACGTCGGGTGCTGGAAGCCCACCCGAAGTACGGCGCGGAACTCCTGCTCTGGCGATTCCCGAACCTCGCCGGTCCGCTTGTCGAGGCCATCGCCTCGCACCACGAGCGTGCTGACGGGACCGGCTACCCGGCAGCGTTACCCGGCGCGCAGGTGCCGCCCCTTGGGCGTCTCCTCAGCGTAGCTGACGTGTACACGGCCCTGAACGAAGAGCGCCCGCATCGACCCGCTGCCGACCCGCGCGCCGCACTCACCGACGTTCTGCTGATGGCCGAACATGGGCAACTCGACCGTGACTTCGCGGAGTATTTGCTGAACCTCTCGTACTACCCGGTGAACACGATCGTCGAACTCACCGACGGTCGGGTCGGTCTGGTTGTCGCGAACCAAACGAACCGGCTCGACCCGCGCTCGCCGGGGCGCCCGGTCGTCGCGGTTCTGACGGAGCCCGACGGCACTCTTCTGCCTCGCGCGGAACACCTGGACTTGTCCGCGGCCGCTCGCGGCAGCATCGTGAAGGCGGTCCCCGCCGTGCGCCGGCGCGAACTGCTGGGGACCCGCTACCCCGATCTCGTGTGAGCGTGTCAGTTTCTCAGGGGATCACGCCCCCCCCCGCTCACCTGAACCGCACCATGAAATCCTACCTCACCGCGACGCGCCACCCGTGGGTGTGCTTCTTGTTCCTCTTGCCACTCCTCGTGGCTTACGAGGGCGGGTTGCTGTGGCTCGGCGGGGACCAAGCCGCAAGGCTCCGCAACGGTGCGGATGCGTGGCTCCGATGGGGACTTGAAGTATTCGGCGCCGGGCACGTACTCGTCGCACCCGCCATCTTGTTGGGCGCAATGCTCCTGTGGAGTTGGTGGCGCTGGGCCGACCGGACTCAAGACCCGGTCACGGCGCTGTTCGGGATGACGTTCGAGAGCGTGTTGTTCGCGGTCGTGTTGTGGCAATTCAGTCGAAACTTCGGACCGATCATCGACGGACTGGGAATTCAACTCCAAATCACTGTGCGCACCGCGCCCGTGGCACAGATCCTCACGTTCATCGGGGCGGGCATCTATGAAGAAGTGCTGTTCCGACTCGCCTTGTTCGGCGGCTTGATCTTGGTTCTGCGCACGGTCAGCGTGCCAAGCGGGGTCGCGATTCCGATAGCCGCGTGTGCGGCGGCACTGGCGTTCGCGGCGGCACACCATGTCGGCCCCTACGGGGAACCGATGCGGCCTGATTACTTTGTGTTCCGCACCGCCGCGGGACTGTTCTTCACAGTGCTGTTCGTGGCGCGTGGTTTTGGGATCGCGGTCGGCGCCCACGCCGGCTACGACGTCCTCGTGGGCGTCGTTCTCGCGTGAGTCAGTTCGGACGCGGCTTCAGTTCGCGCCCGAACCTCGTGCCGTATCTCACGGGAACTGCTGGATACCGCCAGGTTGCCCAGGCAGAGCCGGTGCGGACGGCCCAACAAGATTCCGAATCAACTCTTCTTTAAGTCGCGTCAGCGCCACGCCATCGAGTTCGTTCTCGGAGAACGGACCGGGAACGGTAAACTGGCCACCGTGAGTAGTCGGATCCTCGATGCTCGCCCGTAAGGTCACATTCACCACGATCTGGAACTTCCCGGCGCCGGCGTCCTGGAACGAGTACGTGATGTCGAAGTGGACAGCCTTCGCCTCCTCCGGTGGCTCGACGAAAGCAATCAACTGATGCCCGATGGGGGGCAAAGGATCCTTGGCCTGGAACCCCGCCGGCAGCGTGATCGGCTTGCCCCAATGCTCGTTGGCGAACGTGTGGTTCACCCCGTCAGCGAACTCCGACCGCAGTTTCCCCTCACGCGTCGTCTTCCCCTCGGCGAGGACGCCTGGCGGCGACTTGGTTTCGGTGATGCGGAGCGACACGAGATCCTGACTTGAGGTACTTAGTCCCTTGAGTACCTGGGCCATGCCCTCGCCCAGTTTTTTGTCGGCGGCGTTAGTGCGAACGTGCGACATCGCGGGGTCGTAGAACCGTGCGAGTCGAGTGGTCACCGTTTCACGGTGCAACGTGTTACGCGGGTCCAGCAGGTAGAACCGGAGGAACCGCGGTTCGGTCATCGGCGGGATGGTGTTGTCCTTCATCACCGCATCGTAGATGGCGTCATCCCGGATCACCGGGTTGATGATGTACGCCATGACAAGGAAACACAGGATACCACCGATGAAGAGGAACGCGTACGGGAGGAACGCGGGCATTGCCCGACCCTCGCGAGTAGGCTGTTCGGGCACCTCGCTGAGATCGAGTTCAACCAGGTTCAGATTGATGTTGTTCTCGGCGTCCTTCGGTTCGTCGCCGTTGCGCACAACGTACTTGGCTAACCCGCCGAGGTCGGCCGGGCCGAGGTCCGCGCGCTCGCCGCCGTCAGGCCCACGCGCCCACGCAAGGTAGTTCAGAAACGTGACCATCTGTTCGGCTCGCGACTCGTTCGCAAGCGTCACCGCGGCGCTCTTCCGACCGCCAAGCAGGATCTCGACTACGCTGTTCTGGAAGTTCCCGTTGCTGTCGTAGTTGTGCGTGTAACGTGCTTCGGCCACCTCGTCGATTCGCGTCACCGTCACCTGCTCGCGGTAGGCTTCGTACAGGTTGAGCGGATCGACGTAGACCCAAGTCCCGGCGCTCTTGCTACCGCCCTTGCCGCGGAACCCGGCAATGAGAAGCCAACCGCCGAGGAGTAACCCGGCTGTCTGGAGGAAGGCCACCTTCAAGGGTTCTTCGTAGATGATGCCGAGCCACGTGGTGAGCGTGAACAGCAGCGTGACGACAATGACGATCGGCCCCGCGATGCACCCGCAGCCGGGGAGCGAATCACTGGTGGGGGCGAACACGCCAGGCGCACCAGCGCCTTCGTTGTCACGAACCGCGGTCAGGTACTCGCGGGTCGCGTCGTCGAGTTCCTCGAACAAGAACGTCGTGGACATTCCAGCTACTCCGGTTCTCAATGTATCTCGCGACGAATGTAGTCGGTGGACAGGACGGGATCAAGCGCCGAAGCGATCCAATCGAGCGCTTCCGCGCCGGGTGGCCAGAGAACACGATATCAGCCCACGAACTGGTGTGGGATGAACCTACTCGTGTTACCGGTGATGAGCGAAGCGTCCTCGCGGATGCCCATGCCGCACGCCTCACCGTTGACAACCCAACTACCGAGGACCGGGAAACGGCCCTCGTGCGGCTTCAGATTGCCGGCAAGCGCCTGGTACACATATGGCCCGCCCTGATACGGCCCGTCGGTGCTGTGCGCGACGCGCCCACCGATGACGATCTCGATGTTCGCGCCTTCGCGGGCGTGAATCGGCTTCTTCACGTAACTGCCGTCGGTGAGTGGGTCAAATGACGCGGGCAACAAGAACGGGCTGTCCGGGTGGCGTTCGTACAGGAGCGGCAGGATGCTCTTACAGCTCAAGATC
Source organism: Planctomycetia bacterium (assembly GCA_005772955.1). Classification (GTDB taxonomy): domain Bacteria; phylum Planctomycetota; class Planctomycetia; order Gemmatales; family Gemmataceae; genus Gemmata. Next base: position 63,165 of record SXID01000019.1, on the reverse strand, counting down.
ATCTTCCACGCGGGCTCAACCCACTTGGTTGGTGCGGTACTGAGGTGAGGCCCGAACTCCTCACGCGTCATCCACTCCCACGGGTAGAGTTTGAAACACCGGTGAATGGGAAATCCGGTGCCGTCCACGAACACCTTCCGCGGTTTGTCGTAGCCAATTTCGGTCACGTCGATGAACGTGGTCTTCGCGCCGGCCTGGATCGCGGTGTCCCGCATGTACTCCGCGGTGATGTAGTCCTCGGGCGTGTCCAGTTTGCTCATCGCTGCGAAGTGAATCGGGCCGCTGTCACGCTTCAGCACCTCTTTCCACGCGTCGATGAGGTGTTCGTGGATGCTGTTGAACTGGTCTCCGCGCTCGTCGATGTCCTTGAGCCACATCCACTGGGCGACGGACGCCTCGACCAGTGCGGTCGGAGTGTCCGCGTTGTACTCCAGCATCTTGGGCGGACCGACGCCGTCATAGGCGAGGTCGAAGCGGCCGTACACTGACGGCTCATCGTTCTCCCAGGACCGGATGACGTAATCCTCGAACTCCTTGGGGATCAGGAAAAGTCCAAAGAGGCGCTTGTCGATGACTTCTTGAACCAACTCCATGCACATCTTGTGGAGAGCCTGCGTCGCAGTCTCGATGGTGTCGATTTCAAAGGCCGTGAACTGGTAGAACGCAGACTCGTCCCAGTACGCCTCGCCGCGGAGGGTGTGGTAGTAGAGACCGAACTCTTCGACCCGTTTCTGCCAGTTCGGGCGGGGATCGACGCTGACCCGGCGCATCGTTGACTCCTGGCGAACGACCGCGTGACGGCCGGTGTGCAGAGGTGAAACTTGCGACCCGCGAGCGCGCGAACGGCCGGCGTGATGCGGCTGGTGTGGTGCGACGACCACTCACCAGCCACCTGACGCCGGCCGTTCACCTTTTGATTCGAGAGTTAGCCGCCAGAGCCGCCACCGACGCGACCCCCAACGGAGCCGAAGCCGCCCTTGGACACGCTCGCCATGCCAGGTCGGCCGCCACCGGTCACCGAAGAGGGGCCGCCACCGCCACCGATGTGCCCGATGAAGATGAACGTGCCGCCACTACGGGAACGCCCACCGACGCGTTTCTCGGCCTGTTTGTCGGCCTCAAGAGCGTAATCCCTTTCCGGCCACGCGAAGTAGGCTGCGGTCAGCACGCCGGCACCGAGCAGAACAAGCGATAATTCACGCGACATGCGGGTCATGGCGTATCACCCTTGAAACGCGCCCGGGTGGGCGTTACCGAGACGTTCGTAACTTACCACCTATTTCTTTACCACGTCCGTTCAGTCTTGGGTAGAGTTTTTTCTGAACTCCACCCACCCCTTCTCTCATTTTCGCGATCCGCCAGTGCATTCTCACCCACGTAGTTGCATCGAAACGTACTTGGTTTCGAGGTACGCTTCCAGTCCTTCGTGGGCTAATTCACGGCCCATGCCGGATTCTTTCATGCCTCCGAACGGGCACTGCGGTGTCGCCGGCACCGGGTCGTTTAAGCCGATGATGCCCGCCTCCAAGCCCTCGGCCATCCGCCACGCGATGCTGATGTCGTTGGTGAACACATACGCCGCGAGGCCGTACTTCGTGTTGTTCGCTTGCGCGATCACCTCATCGAGTTTCGTGAAGTCCAGCACCGGCATCACCGGGGCGAACGGCTCGTCCGTCAGAATCTTCGCGTCCGCGGACAGCCCGCACAGCACGGTCGGCTCAAAGAAGTAGCCCTTCTCGAAGCGAGTGGACTTCCCGCCGCCGGTGAGCACCTTCGCGCCCTTGCCCTTCGCGTCGTCGATGAGTGCCTGCGTGCCTTCCATCGCCTTCTTCTCGAACATCGGTCCGACCACGACGCCTTCATCAAGCCCGTTGCCCATCTTGAGCTTCTTCGCCTCTTCCACCGCGACCTCGATGAACCGTTTCTCGATGTCCTTGTGAACGAAGAACCGGCTCGGGCTGATGCATACCTGGCCATTGTTGCGGAACTTGCCGAGCACGGCGGCTTTCGCCACTACCTCCGGGTCGGCGTCCGGGAACACGATGAAGGGAGCGTGCCCACCAAGTTCGAGCGAAAGCCGCTTCACCTGGTCCGCGGCCTGCCGCATCAGTTGCTTGCCGATCGCGGTTGAGCCAGTGAAGCTGATCTTCCGCACGGCACTGTTCTGCATGAACTCGTCGCTGATTTCGCTTGCGGAACCGATGATGAGGTTCGCGACGCCTTTCGGAAGTCCGGCGTCGATGAGGCACTCGAACACGCCGATGAGTGAGAGCGGCGTCTGGCTCGCGGGCTTGCACACGATGGTGCTACCGGCCGCGAGCGCGGGCGCGATCTTGCGCGCTTGCAGTGTGATGGGGAAGTTCCACGGCCCGATGGCGCCGACCACGCCGACCGGGTGCTTGATAGTCATGTGCCGCTTGGCGGGGTTGGTCTGCGGAATCACCTGCCCGTAAGCCCGCTTGCCTTCCTCCGCGAACCACTCGAACGTGTCCGCGGAGTGCATTACCTCGCCCTTCGCCTCGATGACCGGCTTGCCCTGCTCCATCGTCATCGTGCGGGCGAGCGCGTCCGCCCGTTCGCGCATGAGATCGGCGGTCTTCTTCAGTACCTTCGCGCGGTCGTAGGCAGTTAACTTCATCCACGCGGGCAGCGCCGCGGACGCCGCAGCCACGGCCCGCGCCGCGTCCGCGCGGTTCCCGAAGCTGACCTCCGCGATGTTCTCTTCCGTGGCCGGGTTCGTAACCGCGAGTTTCTTGCCGGTGGCGGATTCGCACCAAGCGCCGTCGATGTAGAGTTGACGGTTCTTGACAGGGGGAACGGCGGACATGGTGTGACTCCTCAGTTGTGGCGAGCGGTGTGTCTGTCTGCTGTTCTATGGAAGCGGGGGTCTGGCCGAAGTGGTAACGGAATGACCGAAGGTGCGCACTGCGTACACGGATCCCCGCACCCCTGAGCGTCATTGACTTGGCAAGTGCGCATCTCCCCCAATGTGCACATGTGGTACGGGACGCCGATCATCCGGTTCAGAGACGTTGCTCCCTCGCACTGCATCTTCAGCCTCGGCGAGAGCTAAACACCCACCCTCGCGATTGTAACTACCGCGCTTATCGCCTGTTGCCCGCAATCCGGGTGTGGCGGTGTCGCGTCTTAGAGGTATAATCCCTGGTAGATTGCGCAACGCAATGCGATCAGGCGATCAAAAGCCCCTCGCAGGCCCAACGCTGCTTCGGAGAACGGTACATGGCCGCGGTTCTCGAACCCAAAGACGCTGCCGCGAAGAACGATTCGCGGGTGGACGAACAGATCGCCCAGGCGACAAGCCGCATTCGCTCGCATGACCTCATGTTCGGCGGACTCGTGCTCGTCGCGTTCGTGCTGGTCTACACCACCGCGATGATTCTCCTCGACAAGTACTTCAATCTCCCCGAATGGGTGCGGCAAACGTCACTCTTGGGGTTCGTCGCGGCCCTCGCGGGAGTCGCATACCTCACCCTGCTAAGCCCGCTCCGCAAGAAGATAAACCCGCTGTACGCGGCCCGACAGGTCGAAAACACCATCGACGACGCCAAGAACAGCGTCACCGGCTACGTCGATGCGAAGCAGAAGGGCAACCTCAACGCGACAGTGAAAGCCGCGCTTGCGAAGCGCGCGGCACAGGCCACCTCCGAAGCCGATGTGAACAAGGCCGTCGATCACCGTAGTTTGCTCTGGCTCGGCGGCGTGGCTGTCGGGTTCTTCCTGATGCTGATCGTGCTGTTCCTCGTGTTCCGCCCGGCGCAGTTTGCTTCCCTCATGGGCCGCACCTTTGCGCCGTTCTCGTCCACCAAGATCGAAAGCCGCACACAGATCGAACTGGTGAAGCCCGCACCCGCGGACCCGACCATTACGGTCGGGCAGTCGCTCACGGTCGCGGTCCACATCGGCGGGAAGGTGCCGAACGAGAACAGCGCCGATCGCGTGCGCCTGATGATCCGGCACAACCCGGCCGACCCGAACTACACCGAACTCCCGATGGTTCAGGGGACCACCACACGCGACTGGGAACTTCGCGTCCCCGATTACCTCGTGCAGAACGGGTTCTGGTACAAGGTCGCTGGCGGGGACGGCGAAACCCCTGAGTACAAGGTCACGGTTCGCTCACTGCCGCTGTTCACCGACTTCCAGGCGACCTACGAGTACCCCAAATACCTACGTCGGAAGCCCGAGACCGCGAACGACCCGATGATTCGCGCCTACAAGGGCACGACGGTCACGCTGGTCGCGCGCACCAACCGCGACGTGCGTGACGGCACGATGCACATCGAGCCGGGCAACGTTCGCGTGAATGGCGTGCCCGTTGTGGGCAAGCCGGACAGCCTCCAGTTCGCGTTCAAACTATCCGAGAGCGCGAAGTACAAACTCACCTTCAGCGCGAGCAACGGTGAGCGCAGTGCCGACCCGTTCCAGTCCACGATCACCGTCGAAGCGGACCAGGAGCCGAAGCTCATCATCACAAAGCCAGAAGAGGAAGAAACCGCGATCCCCGCGAACGGCCAACTCGCGGTTGACGGCAAGATCGGTGACGACTTCGGCATCGACACGATCACGCTGAAGATGCGGATCTTGGGCGCGACCGAGCGCCCGCTCCCGGACCGCCCATTCCTGAACAGCAAGGAGACTTCCTTCCGCCGCACTAAGGACGACACGTGGCCCACCGATGTCGATTACAAGGACTCGGTCGATCTCGCAAAACTGACGAAGGACGCGGCCGGGCTGAAACTCGACCTCACGCCGGACATGGTCATCGAGTACTGGCTGGAAGCGACCGACAACTGCACCGAACCGAAAGCGAACGTCGGGCGGTCCGAGGTCAAGCGCGTGCGTCTGCTCCCGCCACCGGTCGCGGACGAGGACAAGCAGAACCTCGATAAGCAGAAGGATGACCGCAAGAACGAGGAGAAGAAACACAACGCGGACCAGCAGCAGAAACTCGACCAGGAGAAGCGCGACCCGAAGAACGCGCCGCAACAGCCCGACAAGAAGGACAACGCGGACGGCAAGCAGCCCGACGCGAACCCGCCGCCGAAGCCCGGCGATCCCAAGAAGGACGGCGACCCGAAAAAGGGCGGCGACGCCGGTATGCCCGGCATGAACGACATGGGGAACCCGCCGAAAACCCCGAACGACCCGAACATGAACCCGATGAACCCCATGAACATGGGGACCGACATGGGCATGGGTCCGAAGCCGCCCGAAGCGCCGATGCCGAAGACGCAGGACGAGAAAGACGTTCAGAAGAAGGCCGAAGACCTCAAGAACGAGATCGAGAAGGAGAACAAGCAGGGCGGGGCCGCGAAGCCGAACGCGGCGCCCAACGAGAAAGACCGCGCGAACCCCGCGGAGCAGAAGCCACAGCCGCCGATGGGTGACATGGGCGACATGGCCCAGCCAAAGCCGGAGCAGAAACCGGACGGCATGAACCCGATGAAGAACGACGCGAAGCCCGCCGACACGAAGCCCGAAGGAAACGTCGAGCAGTCGGCTGATCCGTCCGCGTCAAAGCCGCCTCAACCGAAGCAGGGCGATCCGAAGACGGGCGAGAAACCTACCGCGGCTTCCGAGAATCGCGACGAACCGATCGGCGGCACCTCACCGAGTCAGGAGAAGCCGCAACCGAAGGACGCGCAGCCCGCGCCGAAAGACCCGAGCCAGAAGCAAGACCCCGACTCCGGGGCGAGCGCCAAGCCCGCGACCGGGAAGAAGGACGGCGAACCTGCCGGCATGCCCAACGCAACCGACAAGCAAGACCCGGCCACCGACGCGGGTACCAAGACCAAGCCAATGCCGGAACAGAACCGCGGTGGCGACAAGCCCAACGAACCCAAAGGCCCGCCCCCGGCCAACAAGCCCGAGAACCAGGGCGCGGGTGACGCGAAGCCGAACAAGGCTCCGCCAGCGGGCGAGAACAAGCCCAAGCCGACCGACGACATGATGATGCCCGGCGGGGGGATGAACACCACCGAGACGAAGCCCGACGGCAATGGCAACCAGCCGATGAAGCCAAACGGCACCGGCGCGGCCGAGGCCAAGCCCGACGACCTCAAGAAGCCCCCGATGGCTGGCGGCGACGAAAGAGGCATGGAGAAGCCCGAACCGCAGGACGACACCGCGAAGCCAATGGGCGGCGCGGGCAACAACGCGCCCAAGCAGAAGAAGCTCGACGAGAAGGAACTCAAGGAACTCGAAGACGCCGCGAAGAACCTCACCTCCCCGGACGAGAAGAAAAAGCAGGCGGCGCGCGACAAACTCGACAAGGCCATCGGCAAGGAGAAGCGCGAGGAGATCGAGAAGGTTGCCAACGACCTCAATTCGCCGGACGAGAAGACCCGCGAAGAGGCCAAGCGCAAACTCGAAGAACTCAAGAAGCAGGCCCAACAGGGCGGCGGCAAGCCCGACGACAAGGGCGACAAGAATGGCTCGCCCAAGTTCGACGAGAAGCAGCAGAAGGAGATCGCGGACGCACTGAAAGACTTGCAGGGTGCGGACGAGGCCAAGAAGGAGGCGGCGCGTCAGAAGCTCGACAAGATGGTCGGTGAGCAGAACCGCAAGGAAGCCGAGCAACTGATGAAAGACCTTCAGTCGAAGGACATGGACAAGCAAGCCGCCGCGCAGAAGAAGCTCGACGATCTGAAGAAGCAGATGGAGAACGCAGAGAAGGACGGCAAGGACGGGTCAAAGGGGAAGGAACTGACGAAGGAAGAGATCTCAGACCTCGCGAAGAAGGCGCAAGACCTGCAATCACCGGACGCCAAGACCCGCGAACAGGCCAAGAAAGACCTCGACGAAAAAATCGGCGAGGAGAACCGCAAGAAGCTCGAAGAGGCGATGAAGAACCAGCAGCCCGGCGACCCAGCGCAGGAGAAGAAGCTCAAGGAAGAGCTGGAAAAGATGGCGAAGGAGCAGCCGTCGAAGAAGCACGACCCGAAGGGGGGCGGGGTCGGTGGTGGCGCGATCACGAAGGAGGCGATGGAGGAGGATGCCCGCAACCGCCTCAAGACGGCCGAGCTTCAGCTCGAACAGTTCGAGAAGAAACGCTACGACGAGGCGTTCCAGAAGAAGCAGGGCTTCACGGACGCGGAGTACAAGAAGTTCCTGGACGACTACGAGAAGCATGTTCAGAAACTTCGCGACGAGGTGAACAAGATTGTCGCGGGCGACAAGCCGCCCCCCGCCAGCACCGTGGAACCGGGCACCACCATCACCGGGGGCGCCGCGAACAAGGTCGATCCACGTGGCCCGGGCACCAACAACAGCACCGCTGGCGGAAAGCTTGTCGAACCGCCCAACTTCGAGAACCTCAAGGACAAGTTCCAGAAACTCATCAACGAAAAGAAGTAACCGAAGGCGAGCGGGGGACGTAAGCCCCCTGCTCGCCTTCAGACACGCTCTCCCTACGTTGACGGCAACCTCTCACACGGGTTCCGTCATGTCAGGCGCCAACCGCTACCTCAGCTCCTTCGACGCACGCGACACCTTCCATCGCTTCGCGGATGTGCTCATCATCGGGGCCGGGATCGCAGGTCTGCGCGCCGCGCTCGAAGTGCCACCCGACCTCTCCGTTCTCGTCGTCACGAAGGATCGTGTAACCGAGAGCAACAGCTCGTACGCCCAAGGCGGGATCGCGGGCGTGCGTGCGCCGGAAGATACGTTTGAGAACCACGTCGAAGACACGCTCGTCGCGGGCGACGGGTTGTGTAACCGCGATGTTGTGGAACTCGTCGTGCGCGAGGCGCCGCACCAGATCGAAAAGCTGATCGAGTTCGGCACGAAGTTCGACGAGGAGAACGGCCAACTCGCGCTCACCCGCGAAGGCGGGCACAGCCATCGGCGCATTGTTCACGCGTTAGGCGATTCCACCGGCTTCGAGATGATGCGGGCTACCATCGCGTACGCGCGCACGCGACCCAACGTCCGCATCTGGGACGACACGTTCACCATTGATCTGCTCACGCACGACGGGGTTTGCTGCGGCGCGGTGGTTTCGCGCAACGGGATGGGGAAGTTCCTCATCTGGGCGAAGCAAGTGATACTGGCATCCGGCGGGTGCGGGATGATCTACCGCGAAACGACCAACCCGCCAGTCGCGACTGGCGACGGGATGGCCGCCGCGTACCGTGCCGGCGCCGAACTTCGCGACATGGAGTTCATGCAGTTTCACCCCACGGTGCTGTACGTCGCCGGGTCCGCGCGCTACCTAGTGAGCGAAGCCGCTCGCGGTGAAGGCGCGTACCTTCGCGATGTGTACGGCGAGCGGTTCATGCTGAAAGATGACCCGCGCCACGAACTTGCTCCTCGTGATGTGGTGGCGCGGGCGATCTTCCGCACGATGGAGAAGACGCAACACCCGAACGTGTACCTCGACCTCTCGCACCTCAGCCCGGAGTTGGTGCATCACCGGTTCCCGGGCATCAACCGAGTGTGCAAGAGTTTCGGCCTCGACATCACGAAGGACCGCATCCCGGTGCGGCCAGGTGCGCACTACATGGTCGGCGGCGTAACGGTCGATCAGCAAGGCCGCACGACGGTGCCGGGACTTTGGGCCGCCGGGGAAGTAACTTCCAGCGGGCTGCACGGCGCGAACCGGCTCGCGTCGAACAGCTTGATTGAGGGTTTGGTGTACGGCACGCTCTGCGGTCGCGGAGCCGCAGACACGATTCGCAAGATGCCGCGTGACATGACCGCGTACCCGCTACGCAGTGCGATCGCGCCCGCGGAGGACGACGCCCGACTCGACCTCGCCGACCTCATGGCTTCGTTGCGGAGTCTCATGGTCCGCAAAATGGGGATCGTCCGCGAACGGGCGCGATTGCTCGAGGCGAAGGAAGACTTGCGGTTCTGGTGCCGCTACGCGCTGTCGCGCGAGTTCGACGGCAAAGCCGGGTGGGAGCTACAGAACCTACTCACCATCGCGAGGTTGATGATCGCATCGGGGCTGGCACGCGAGGAATCGCGCGGCACGCACTTCCGCAGTGACTTCCCCGCGCGCGATGACGCGGTCTGGGGCCTGCGTCACGTCGTCAGCGAGCCGTTCGTTGCGCTGGCGTGAGTCAGACGCTACGCCGCAAGCGGCGGCAATCCAGTTCGCCCCCACCGTCGTCTGTTCTGTATCGCCCGTTTACCCTTGAGGAGTGCTACCAATGAAGTTGCTCGTACTCGCGGTCCTGGCTCTATTCGTGTTCGCAACGTCGGCTTCTGCTCAGGACAAGAAGAAGCCGGGACCGATTCAATTGAAGATCGTGGCGAAGACCGACAAGTACAAGTTCGACGGCGGCGGCAAGACCGCGGACGAGTACAAGCAGACGCTCGAAACGACCGCGAAGAAGCTCGAAAAGGGCGAACGCGCAACCCCGCCGAAGCCGCTGACGGTGGACCTCGTGCTGCAAATCACCAACACGTCGAAGGAAGAAATGACGATCTACGTGGGCGGGGACCCGAACGTGTACACGTTCGAGCTGACCGGCGGCGCCGGTGTCGTGAATATGAACAACCCGGTCGCGTTCACGGCCGACTTCCGATTGCCGCGTGAGGTCACGCTCGCGGCCGGCAAGTCGCACGAGATCCCGGTGAAGGCGTTCGCCGACGGCGCTCGCGGGTTCTCGCGGCTCGTGTTCTGGACTGGGCCAGGCGAGTACATGCTCACGGCGACCTACTCGCTGTCCAACAAAGACGGCGGTAAGGGCGACGTCCTCAAGAGCGAACCTGTGAAGGTCACCGTCGAGAAGTAAGGCGAAGCAACCGCGCCGGTACGGTGTCTCGCGAATGACGCGCTTGACTCTGACGCGCCGCGGTGTAGCTTTACTCCAACACCGAGAGAACCGAACGTGTTCACCCGCTCCGCTCCCGCCGTAATCGCAGCGACCGCCATTATTGGCGTGGTCGTCGTTATTACCACAGGGTGAGCGGGGTTCGCCGAAGGTTCGACCTTACGCACCCCGGAGCTTCGCTTCGGGGTTTTTTCTTTGTTTCTCCCGCGCATGAGTCACCAATGAGCCGCGTTTCCATCTACGACACCACGCTCCGCGACGGGAGCCAGGGCGAAGGCGTGAACTTCTCCCTACAAGACAAGCTCTTACTCACTCGCAGGCTCGACGATATTGGCGTGGACTACATCGAAGGCGGTTACCCGCTGTCGAACCCGAAAGACTTCGAGTACTTCCAGGCGGTGCGCGAGTTGCCCCTGAAGCACGCGAAGGTCTGCGCGTTCGGCATGACGCGGCGCAAGAACGCGCCCGCCGAAACCGATACGTGCTTGAAGGCACTGCTCGACGCGCACACGCCGGTGGTGACGATCGTGGGCAAGACGTGGGATTTCCACGTAACGAACGTGCTCGGCACCACGCTCGAAGAGAACGTCGCGATGATCGCGGACTCGATCGCGTTCTGCAAATCGCAGGGCCGCGAGGTGTTCTACGACGCGGAGCACTTCTTCGACGGCTACCGCGCGAACCCCGAGTACGCGCTCCAAACGCTTCAGGCCGCCGCGAACGCCGGAGCAAGTGTCGTTATCCTCTGCGACACTAACGGCGGTACGATGCCGGAGCGTGTCGCGGAGGTGGTGAAGGCCGCGAAGGGCGCGGTGACGTGCGAGGTCGGCATCCACTGCCACAACGATTGCGAACTCGCGGTCGCCAACACCCTCGCGGCCGTGGGCGCCGGTGCGACGCAGGCACAGGGTACGATGAACGGCATCGGCGAGCGCTGCGGGAACGTGGACTTGGTGAGTGTAATCGCAAACCTCGCGCTGAAGTACGGGCGCGAAGTGCTGAAGCCCGGCAGCCTCACGCGACTCACCGAAACGTCGCGCTACGTCTACGAACTCGCGAACTTGAACCACCGCAATGGGCAGCCGTTCGTGGGGCAATCGGCGTTCGCGCACAAGGGCGGGATGCACACGCACGCAGTCGCGAAAGACCCAACCACCTACGAACACGTAACCCCGGAAGCCGTGGGCAACGAGCGCCGCATTCTCGTTTCGGAACTGTCGGGGCACTCGACGATCTTGAACAAGACCGCGAAGTACCAGATGAACCACGACAAGGCGCTGATGACCAAAATCCTCACCGCGGTGCAGGACTTGGAGAATCGCGGGTACGAGTTCGAGGCGGCGGAGGCGTCCTTCGATCTGCTGGTGCGGAAGATGGCGAAGGATCACAAGCCGTGGCAAGTCGATAAGTCGCTGACGCTCTACAAGCCGTGGTTCGAGCGGGTGACGTACCGCGTGAACATTGAGGCGCGCGAGAACAACACCCCGATCACGGAAGCGACCGTACGGTTGAAGGTCGCGGGCGTGATCGAGCACACCGCGAGCGAAGGCGACGGCCCCGTGAATGCGCTCGACGGCGCGCTGCGCAAAGCGCTGATTCGCTTCTTCCCGCGACTCGCAGAGATGCAATTAGTCGATTACAAGGTGCGTGTGGTGAATCCCAAAGAAGGCACCGCGGCCCGCGTGCGAGTGGTGATCGAGTCGCGTGACGGGGCCGACGTGTGGGGCACCGTGGGCGTGAGCGAAAACATCATCGAGGCAAGTTGGCTCGCTCTGTGTGATGCGATTGAGTACAAGCTCTTCAAGGACGAAGAACGAACCTGCCGGTAAACTGTCATCCAATCCGCTCGACCCCGAAACATGCCGGGCCGGAGTGCGTGTGGCCGAATTGAAGGTATTCGATGCTGTCTCAAAACGCGAGCCAAGTCGCGTCTCACCACACCCTCCGGCTCCGGCGTGATATTTAGGTAGTGACATGGCGACCGAACTTCCGAAGGCTTACGACGCGAAAGCGGCTCAAGAGAAGTGGCTCACGTTCTGGGAGGAACGCGGGTACTTCCACAGCAACCCCGACCCCGCGAAGAAGCCGTTCACGATCGTGATTCCGCCGCCGAACGTGACCTGCGCGCTTCACATGGGCCTCGCGCTCAACCACACCCTGCAAGACGTGTTGATCCGCTGGCGGCGGATGCAAGGCTTCAACGCGCTGTGGATACCGGGTACAGACCACGCTGGCATCGCGACGCAAGCCGTGGTGGAACGGCTCGTGTTCGCACAAGAAAAGAAGACACGTCACGACCTCGGCCGCGACGAACTCGTGAAGCGCATCTGGGCGTGGAAGGATCAGTACGAGGCCCGCATTATCACGCAGCTTCGGGAGATGGGGGCGAGTTGCGACTGGCGCCGCACGCGCTTCACGCTCGACCCGGTGTGCGCGCGGGCCGTGCGCGAAACCTTCTTCCGCATGTTCAAGGACGGCTACATCTATCGCGGCAAGCGGCTGGTGAACTGGGACACGCACCTGCAAACGTCGGTGGCCGACGACGAAACCGACACGGTGGAAACGAAGGGCGGCTTCTGGACGTTCAAGTATCAAGTGGTGGAGAAGGAGTACCTGGGCGATGAGCTTTTCGGGAAACCGGTCTACGAGGAACTCCCCGATGGCACAATTGTGAAAGGGGATACGTTACTTGATCCTGACGCGCCGAACCTCGACGCTACACAATTCATCTCGTTCAGCACGACGCGCCCCGAAACGATGCTCGGCGACACCGCGGTGTGCGTGCATCCTAACGACGAGCGATACAAGCACCTCATCGGGCAGTATGTGTTGCAGCCGCACACAGGGCGCGAGATCCCCATTATCGCCGACGGCATCCTCGCGGACCCGAAACTCGGCACCGGCTGCGTGAAGGTGACACCCGCGCACGACCCGAACGACTACGCCTGCTGGCAGAGGCATCCCGAAATCGGGATTATCAACATCCTGAACCTCGATGGCACGATCAACGAGCAAGGCGGCGAATACAAGGGGCTGGACCGCACCAAAGCACGCGACGCCGTGACCGAGAAGATGAAGGAACTCGGCCTCTACATCGACCGCGCCGACCGCGATATTCCGCTGAAGATCAGCGACCGCAGCAAGACGCCGATTGAGCCTTTGTTGTCGGACCAGTGGTTCGTGAAGATGGGTGACTTCGACTCTGCCGTCGCTTGCGGCGTAGCGGGGAACGCTACGCCGCAAGCGACGAAGCAAGGCCTCGCACAGATGACAATGGACGCAGTGACTTCAGGGAGAGTGAAGTTCTATCCCGATCGCTACGCGCGTTCGTACCTCGACTGGCTCGGCGAGAAGCGCGACTGGTGCATCAGCCGCCAACTGTGGTGGGGCCACCGCATCCCGGTGTGGAGCAAGCGTTTCACTGAGCGAGGCGTGTTCAACTTCCAGCGCAAGGGGCTTGCGCTGATGGTGCCGGCGGGCACGGACGCCGCGTTCCAATTTCAGGAAGACACGCTCACCATACACGTCGCGCTACGCGCGGACGACACGTTCAAGGCCGATCTCGAAGGCAACGGATACAAGCAATCAGAGGACGTACTCGACACGTGGTTCTCGTCGGCGCTGTGGCCGCATTCGACGCTCGGCTGGCCGGGACCGGTGCTGCCGGAGGCGCGCGCCGACCGCACCGCGCCTGATTGGGAAAAGGACCAGTCCTACTACCCCACGTCGGTGCTGGTGACCAACCGCGACATCATCACGCTCTGGGTGGCGCGGATGGTGCTGACCGGGCTGTTCAACCTCAACGAGATTCCGTTTAGCCATGTGTACATTCACCCGAAGGTGATGGACGGGTTCGGCGAGGGCATGTCGAAGTCGAAGGGCAACGGCGTCGACCCGCTCGACATCATTGAGCGCTACGGCACCGACGCCATGCGATACGGGATGGCGAAGCTCGCCACCGAGACGCAGGACTCGCGACTACCGGTGTCGAACGTGTGCCCGCACTGCGGTAAGGAAGTGCCGGTGAAGCAAGAGCACATGTACATGCGAACCAAAAAGCTCGCGTGCCCGGAGTGCAAGAAGGAGTTCCGCCCCGGCGGGCCGTGGCCGATGGAGGACACCGAACGCCCCACCGCGAAGCAAGGCTCCGACCGCTTCGAGGAGGGTCGCAACTTCGCCAATAAGTTGTGGAACGCGACACGCTTCCTCCTCATGAACCTCGACGGCTACACGCCCGGCGCGATCAAGCTGGAGGAGCTACCCACCGAGGACAAGTGGCTGCTGTCGCGGCTCGCGACCACCACGAAAGCCGTGACAGGCGCGCTCGAAGGGTACCACTTTAGCGACGTGGCGCGGCTTCTCTACGACTTCGTGTGGAGCGAGTTCTGCGACTGGTACATCGAGATGTCGAAGGGCCGGCTCAAGGACGCGGCGGCGCGCCCGCTCGCACAGCGCGTGCTGGCTGGCGTACTCGACGGCATCCTGCGGTTGGTGCAACCGGTGATGCCGTTCGTGGCGGAATCGCTGTGGCACGCGCTCAACGAAACCGCGTCCGAACGCGGCCTGCCCGCACCCGCGAAGGCCGAAGAAAGCGTGGTGATTGCGAAGTGGCCGTCGTACCCCGACGCATGGATCAGCGCGGAAGTGGAATCGCGGTTCGCGCGAATGCAAGACCTCGTGAAGAGCGTGCGCGAGGTGCGCAACCGCTATCAGGTGGACGACAAGACGCGACTCGACGTAAGCGTGAAGTGCGCCGAAGCGGTGGCTGCGGACTTCAACGCGCTCGCGACGTTCATCGGGCCGCTCGCGGGGATCGCGACCCTCACCGCCGGGCCGACCGCGACCAAACCGAAGCAAGCCGGCGGCATCGTGCGCCCCGAGTTCGAGGCTTATGTGTCGCTCGCGGGGCTGATCGATGTCGCCGCGGAGATCAAGCGCCTGGAAAAGCAGATTGCCGACAAGCGCAAGTCGCTGGAGGGTACGAAGGCGAAGCTCTCCAACGAGAAATTCGTGGCTGGCGCGCCCCCTGAAGTGGTGCAACTGCAGCGCGATTTGGTGGTTGACGTCGAGAAGCAGATTGCTGCGATGGAAGAGAACATGAGGGACTTGGAGAGCGCGTAACCTACCCGCAAGCAAGGGATCAGCGATCGCCCTTGCTCGCGGTGCGGGCTTGTGAGTGTTACGCGATGGTGCTGAGTGACGCAGCAAACATGATCTGTGTAACGATCTGCTCGCCCTGAACGACACAAGTCCCCACCAATTCGCCCTTCTCGTCGAGCAGCGCGATCTCGCTCCCATCAGGAGTTGTGCGCCCCCCACTCGCCGTGATGCGCTGCCCCTGACGGAGCCGCCGTATCTCGTCGGCGCTCAGTCGGATCTGTTCCATACCCGCGAGCACGGTCGTCATCGGCAACAACTTCACGCTCGCGGGGTCGGCGTCCACATTTACCCCCTGCTCCGCCACGAACGGCCCGACGCGCGTGCGCCGCAACGTCTGGACCAAACCGCCGCAGCCGAGCGCGGTGCCCAGGTCGCGCGCGATGGAGCGGATGTACGTCCCCTTCCCGCAATCGACTTCAACTTCGAGCCACGGCCACGCATAATCGAGAACGCGAATCACGTCGATGCGCACGGTTCGCGGAACTAGCGGAACGTCTTTCCCCTTACGCGCGAGGTCGTGCGCACGCCTTCCACCCACCTTGAGCGCGGACACACTTGGCGGCATTTGCTCAATGCTTCCGGTTAACGTCGCGAACGCTGCATCTATCTGGTCTCGCGTCGGCGCGAACACGTTCGGCGTCTCTGTTACTTCGCCGTCGGCGTCGTCGCTGGTGCTACTCGCGCCAAGCCGGAATCGCGACGAATAACTCTTGCCCATTGCCTGAACGTAATCCGCGAGCCGCGTCGCCAAGCCGATGCACACCACCAACACGCCGGTTGCGAGCGGGTCGAGCGTGCCCGTGTGCCCGATCTTCGTTTTCTTTGGGAACCACTTCTGCACGCAGTTCACGGCGTCACGCGAAGTCATTCCACCGGGTTTGTCGATCACCAAAAGGCCGTTCACGTGCTCTTCCCTTCACCTGCGGTTATCCCACAATGCGTCTCAAGGCACCGACACCCAGAGTGCAAACGAGGTTCCCGATGCCCGACGGCACCTGTGTGATTTACAACCCGTCCGCCGGTCGCGGAAGAGCAGAGCGCCTTCTGAAGGCGCTGCCGCATGCGCTCGCGAGCGGTGTCGAACTTCGGCCGACTGCGTGCGAAGGCCACGCCACAGAACTCGCGCGCCGCGCTTGCGACGAAGGATTCGCGCGCGTGGTCGCGGCCGGCGGCGATGGAACCGTACACGAGGTCGCCAACGGAGTGCTTCAGAGCGAACGCCGCCACGTGGTGTTCTCTGTATGGCCACTCGGGTCCGCCAACGACTTCGCGTTCACGCTCGGAATGAACGCGTGGTGGCTGCAGCGCGAGCAGAACGTCACCACAGAAGTTCTTGAAATCGATGTGGGCCGCGTGACCATCGCGAACCGCTCGGTGTTCTTCGTCTGTAACCTCGGCGTCGGGTTCAATGGCATGGTGAACGGCGAAGCCCGCAAGACGCGCTGGTTGAAGGGACTACCGCTCTACGGCTGGGCGTTCCTCAAAGCACTGGTGAGACACTTCGACAAGCCGCCGATGACTATCCGCTTCGACGACACCGAGGTGACCACGCCAACGCTCGCGCTCTCTGTACTCAACGGTCAGCGCGAAGGGAACTTCCCTCTACGTCCGAAGGCGAGCCTTACCGACGGGGTGTTCGACTACGTGCACGCGAAGCGACTGACGCGTCTTCACCTGCTGCGCTACCTCCCCGCGATGGTACTCGGCAAACTCCCGGAGACCCACCGACTCCTCACGCTCGGTCGCGCGCGGTGCATTGTCGTGGGGTGCGAAACCCCGCTCTGCGTCCACGCGGACGGCGAGTTCGTGTGCGTGCCGGCGGATGGAATGAAGGAGGTGGAGATAGAGGTGTTGCCAAAACGCTTGAAGGTCGAAGTGTTTCCGCCCGCGCTGTATGGCGGTCTTCTAAGTCCCAAGTCGTAAAGTCTCAAGCCTCAAGCCTCAAGTCGAAGACACAGCCTGCGCAGATCTTCAACTTGAGACTCTTCAAGAGTCAGTTGTGCGGGATCTCGACACGGCACCAGCCGAGGTCGAGGTAGGTCGCCTTCGAGCTGTCGTTTTGGAAGACCTTCGGGTGAAGCGAGTAGATCACGAACCGGCCGTCCTTGACGGCCTCGACCAAACCAGCCTCGCGCAACACGCCGAGATGATGCGAAACGTTCACGATCTCGACCTTCAAGGCCCTGGCCAGATCCGTGACGTTCATCGACCCAGTGCGGAGGCACTCGATCACGCGAATGCGGTTCGGTTCGGCGAGCGCTTGAAGCATCTTCGCGCAGTTTTTGGCCTGCGTCTCATCGGTCATTGGGTTCATCCCCTGGAGCAGGTTATAGGAGATACGAGAGCGTTCTCCCCGACGGAACAGAATACCCTGTCAGGACATGGGGAATTCTCAACAGAGTTATTCAATCATAGTATCTATATACGTGCCCGCGCGTCGAAGACAAGTCCGCGCAGGTCAACATTCTGATGGGGGCACCTGCACAATCAGGAACCTTTCCGACCGCATCGGGGCGCGCCGCAGGGCGGTCCGTCTCCACGGCAGTTGGTCGCGGCGTTGTCTTCGACCACACGCCCCGGCGCGGGCAGCCCGATGAGTTGGTCCAGGTCCGTGCCATCGCACTTGGGGCACGCCACCACGACCGCGACCCGCGCTGACACGAGTGTTTCAAAAGTGTGCTCGCAGTTCCGACAAGTGTATTCGTAGAGCGGCATGGTTACCCCTGTTCCAAGTTCCAGAAGAAGCCAGGTTGAGCCACACCACGAAGTCGATGTGCGTTTCAACTTGGAACTCTGGAACTTGCGGTTCCATTATTTGCGACGCTTCTTGTACAACTCGCCTGCCTTGTAGAAGATCTCACGCTCTTCGGGCGTGAGGCTCTCCGGACCGTGTTTGGACACCTTATCCAATACCGCGTCGAGTTTCGCCTCGAGTTGCTCGTCTGTTGGCGTGGCTGGTCTCGGGGCTGCTACGACTGCGGCGCCTACCGGTTCGGGTGGCTCCTCGACTGGCGGCACCACCAGCCGCAGTTTCGGCCGCGCGCGGGTCTTCGGGGACCGGTCAAACACACGGCTGAACCGTATCCCGAACTGGTAATAAAGCAGTCCGAACGCGGCCCCACCCAAATGAGCGAAGTACGCGATACCCGCGCCCTGTCGGTTCGGATTCGCGTTCATGGCCCCTACCGCGGCGATCGCATCGTAGCCGATCCACAGCGCTGCGAGCAACCACACCGGCATGGGGATGATAAAGTAGAGCAGGACTTTCTGTCGCGGGTAGTTGAACGCGAAGACGATCAGTGTCGCGGCCACCGCGCCGCTCGCCCCGACCGCGCGTGACATCTCCGTCAAGCCGGCCAGTTGCGCGCCGAGGTACACGAGATTCGCGAAGATGCCCGCCACGATGTAGAAGATGACGAACTCGCGGCTGCCATAGCGTTCCTCCAACTTCACTCCGGTGAAGTAGAGGATGAGCATGTTGCCGAACAGGTGGAACAGACCCGCGTGCAGAAAGACGGGTGTAAGCAGCCTCCAGACCTCACCATCGGAGATTCGGTCCGGGTCAAACGCGCCCAGCGTGACGAGTGGGCCAAGGAGAAGCGGGTTCGGATCGCCACGCAAGACGGGACCCGGCGCAAGAACCTGGCCGAAGAAAACCCCCACTGTGATCGCGATCAGCCAGGCAGTCGCGCCCTGCTGGCCCACGCGGTCCAGGAAGCTCGGCCCTTCGCGGTAATAGTCCCGGTCCTGAATGCCCATGGCCGCTCCCGGTCGCCGCGATGCTGACGCTCTCTATTACCTTACCAGACTGCGCTCCGAACGGGAACGAACTGCTCCAGACTCGGTCAGTTCTTCGCGGTACTTGACATTTCGCGTTCGCCCGCTTACAAATCCATTGGAATTCGGCCCTATCGTCTAGTGGCCTAGGACGGAGCCCTCTCAAGGCTCAAACCGGGGTTCGAGTCCCCGTAGGGTCATCCGAACGTCAAGACCAGAGTAGACCGGAGCGGACAGAATCGGACGGAATGCTTGATCTTCAAGCACTTCGTCCGGGTTTGTCCGCTCCGGTCTTTTTACGTTTGCTCCTGTCTGAGCCGCATTTCGCGCCACTCCATGCGCCGGATTCTGCGTCGCTTGCTGGTCGTGGTCTTCAGTCGTTTGCAGGTAGAGTTCCTGCGCCACGGCCAGCCTGATCCCAATCCATTCGCGAACGACGTGCGCGTGGAATGTGTTCGCAAACTCGGTTTGGCACGCGGCGCGCAGATCGTGGAACAGGCGCGGCCACGACATCCGCCCGACGGAGAACGCGGAGGAACGGCGTTCGCTAGTTCGTCGTCAACCCGTTCCCCTTCCCGCCCACGCGATTGGCAGTGGAGTCATACGTTCCGTTCCCGCGGTTGTCCCACCCATGCGGTCCCCGCAACATTCTACCTTGTGCACGCCGTTTGAGTGTGGCACACTCAAACGGGTCCAAGCGAGCATTGGCCACCAATGGCGCTGAATTGTACAGTGCTACTACCCACCCCTAATCGCAGTCGATCCTAGAGATTGCCCGGCCGTACCAACAAGATCGACTGCCTGTCGTCGAGAGGTCGGACAATGATCTCCCTCCGCTACCTGCCGATCGTGTGCCTGCTCCTTCTCTGCGGTTGCGGCGGCGGGCGCGGGTTCGTGACTGTGTCCGGGACCGTCCGCTACAACGGCAAGCCGCTGCCCGGCGCCTACGTGTCATTCTCCTCGGAAGACCCCGGAATACGCGCCTCAACGGGGACCGCCGACAGTTCCGGGCGCTACCAACTCACCACGTTCCAGGCCAACGACGGAGCCCGGCCGGGGAAGTACCGCGTGACTGTCCGGTACGAAGCGGAGCCTGAGGGGCCGCGCCTGGCGGCCGACGACATCAACTACAAGCGCGGGAAATTGGTCACCCCACCCAAGTACTCCGACCCGGAGAAATCCGGGCTTACCGCCGAGGTAATCGCCGAGAAGGACAACACGTTCGACTTCGACCTGATCGACTGAGCTACGTTCCTCACGCCAACCGGTTCTGTGCCTGATCTCTCCCGCAGGTCTCATTTCTTGGAGGCTACCGATGCGACGACGTGGATTCACGCTCATTGAGTTACTGGTGGTGATCGCGATCATCGCCATTCTGATTGGGTTGCTGTTACCGGCGGTCCAGAAGGTTCGCGAGGCCGCTGCCCGGCTCAAGTGTCAGAACAACATGAAGCAGCTCGGGCTTGCCATGCACTCCTATCACGGTGCCTATCAGGCGTTCCCCAACACCCAGTTCTCGATCGGCTGCCAGACCGACTGGCCCAACTGGGGCTGGATCCCGCGTCTGCTGCCGTACATCGAGCAGGAGAACCTTGCCCGGATCATCAACCTCGATGACAGTTTCTCCTGCGCCAGCCAGTTGCCAGTGCGGTCGGCGGTTATCCCGATGCTGACATGCCCTTCGGACCCCAGGGCCGGAACGAACAAGACCTACGCGGACTGGTCGGGCGCCTCCCAGCCTGGTGTCTATTGTGGGGCGCAGTGGGGAAAGCCCTGTAGCACCGGGAACGCCCCGGACTTTCCAACTGGGGGGACCAACGACCGCTGCCTGGCCCAGAACTCGAGCTACTGGGGTTCGTACGGCGACGGGTATGCGGACAGTTCCGGTAACCCATACGGCCAGCAGCAGGGCTTCGACGGCTGCGACCTCTACACGTCGAACGGGTCATGGCAGCGGTATCGGAATGGCGGTGACCCGCTGGCTTCCGATGGCGGGCCGATGCCCACCTCGTACCTCGGGGGCGACTCCGCGGGGAAAGGCGGCCGGGGTTTCTTCGCCCCGTCGCCCTGCAACGCCAAGGCGGCCAGGATCACGACCGACAGCGTCACCGACGGGCTGACGAACACGATCATGATCGGCCACCAGGTTGCCAACGGGGCCGGGTCGAAGACCGGCTGGTATCAGGGGATGTCGATCGCCGGCACGTCGTTGCCGCCGAACTTCCTTCGCGACTGCATGAGGATTGGGGACAACCTCAACTGGTCCACCAATACACAGTGCCGGCCGACGTGCGGCTCGGGCGGCTGGCGGATCCGGGGGTTCAACAGCCACCACAAGGGCGGCGTCCTCGTCACGATGGGCGACGGGTCCGTCCGGTTCATCACGGAGGACATCGACCAGATCACGTACAACGGTCTCGGCAGCCGGCTGGCGACGAAGTAAGCCCGTAACCGACCGTCTGCGAGACGGTAAAGTGTTTCCGACTGCTGAACGATCGGTAGCGTGGGCCTTTCCCTTCGAGTACGGCAACGAACGTGTCGCCCGTCGCGGTGAACCGGCCCGGCCCCGCGAGACACGTTCGGCGCAAGTAGGTCATCACCAACGCCCGGTGACTCCATGCAATTCGGCCGCCGCGTGCTGGACAGCCTGTTCGCCTTCGTCGGCGTCCTCACCCCGGACGGCACCCTGACCGAAGCGAACCGCGCGCCCCTCCTGGCCGACGTGTTCGGGCGCAAGCTGTGGGAATACTACTGGTTCAACTACGCCCCCGCGGTCCAGAGCCTCGCCTGGGAAGTGGTCGCGCGGGCCAGTCGCGGTGAAGTGGCCCGGGTGGACATCGTCGCTCGGGTCCATGCAACTCAGTTCGCGACAATCCACCTGATGGTGGCCCCGTTGTTAAACGACCGCGGGGCGGTGACCCACCTCGTCGCGTCGGCCGTGGACATCACCGAACGGAAGCAAATCGAGGACGCGCTTAGGGCGAGCGAGGCGCGGTTGGTCCTCGCCGTCGATGCCGCATCCATGGGTATGTACAACCGGGTCGAGGCCAACGGTGGAAACTCGATCACCCTGGACACGCGCGCTCAAGACCTCGTTGGGCTGGGGCCGACGGAGACTGACGGGGCGTTCGAAAACTGGCTCATCCGCCTCCACCCGGACGATGCCGGGTGGGTCACCGAGTTGGACCGCCAGTTGGCCGATGGGCGAACCGACCGGGCGTTGCTCGAGTACCGGTACCAGCATCCCGCACGGGGTTGGGTGTGGCTGTACCATGTGGCCCGGGTGATCGAACGCGGGACGGATGGACGGCGCAGCCGGGAAATCGGACTGGTTCAGGACATCACCAATCGGAAACGGGCCGAAGAGGTGACGATCCGTCAAGCGGCGATACTTGAGGCGACCCCGGACTACGTCGCCACCGCCGCCCCGAACGGGAAAATTGTTTTCATGAACCGCGCCCTCGCACGGCTCGTCGGCGCAACCGATCCCGCCGCGTTCGATCTCTGGACTCTCACCCAACTGCACCCCACCTGGGCCGCGGGGGCAGTCGCCGCCGTAGGTCTCCCGACGGCCCTTCGCGACGGGTTCTGGTCCGGTGAAACGGCGATCCAAACCGCCGACGGGCGAGAGGTTCCCACCTCCCAAACGATCATCGCACACCGCGACCGGTCAGGGGAGCTGCTCTACCTGTCGACCATCTTGCGCGACCTGACACGGAGCCGGGAACTCGAACGGCGAGTGAGCCAGGCTGTGGACGGGGAACAACTGCGGATCGGCCAGGAGTTGCACGACGGTGTCGGCCAGGAGCTGACCGGGCTGGCCCTGATGGCGGATACCTTGGTGAAGCGGTTGCGCCCCTCCGCGCCCGCCGAGGCTGCGCTGGCGGCCACCATCACTGCCGGACTGGAACGGGTTCGGGAGAACATTCGTGCACTGTCCCGCGGGCTTGTCCCCGTCGAACTGGATCCCGAGGGGTTGCGGTCGGCCCTGGAGGATCTGGTCGCCCGCACCGCCACACGGTCCGGTGTCGCGTCTTCTTTTCAGTGCGTGGGCGGAGGGGGCATCACAGATCCGACGGCCGCGACCCAGCTTTTCCGAATCGCCCAGGAAGCGTTCGGGAACGCACTTCGCCATTCGGACGCGTCAGTTATCGAGATAATCCTCCAAGATCACGGAAACCAAGTCACCCTGACCGTCCGCGACAACGGGCGCGGACTCCCAACCGACCCCGCGAGCTGCACCGGGCTGGGGTTGCGGATCATGCAGCACCGCGCCAGGTTGGTCGGCGGGGGCGTGCAGTTTCTGCCCACGGCCAGCGGCGGTACCGCAGTGGTGTGTACCATCCCAAAGAGGACCGGTCGTGAGTGACGCGAATTACAAACCCTACCGGTCGCGGGTGTTTATCGTGGATGATCACCCGATCGTCCGCGAAGGGCTGGCTCTGAAAATCTGTGCCGAACCGGACATGATCGTCTGCGGCGAAGCGGAAGACGTGACCGAAGCCCTGACCCGATTGCCGGCGGCCGTCCCGGACGTGATCCTGATCGACATCTCGCTGAAAGCCGGCAACGGAATCGAACTCGTCAAGCGGATCCGCGCCCGAGACGGAACCGCACGGATGCTCGTTTGGTCGATGCACGCGGAGAGCTTATACGCCGAGCGGGCTCTCCGCGCCGGTGCCATGGGCTACGTGAACAAGCGGCACGCCACCAGCCACCTGATAGCGGCGTTGCGCACCGTGCTGTCCGGTCAGGTGTACGTGAGTGCGGACCTGACCTCACAGTTCCTCACCCGGCTGGTAGGCGAGAACGCAAAGGCAGCGGGGGGGGGCGCGGTCGCGTCACTCACCGACCGCGAACTGGAAGCGTTCACTCTGCTCGGACGGGGATTGAGTACCCAGCAGATCGCCGAGCAGATGCACATCAGCGGCAAGACGGTCGAGACGCACCGACTGCGGATCAAGGAGAAGTTGGGGGTCACGACGCTCGCAGAGTTGATCCAACGGGCGACCCACTGGGCGATGGAGACCAACTGACCGGCTTCAAACGGTCCGCACGAATCGCGGCGGCGGTCGCCTTCAACAGCCCCGGTCCCGGGGTCGCGCCGCCGACCAGGTGCATCGTGACCGCGTCCCCACCGGTCTCAACCCGCTCCACACCGGGCACCGCCAGCAACCGCTGCACCAGCACAGACCAAGACGCGTTCCCCCCGGACAGTAGCCCGGGGATGCTCAGCACGACACGCCCCGGTCGGAGGGTCACCGACCGGAGCACGCGTTGCGGAACCATGTCGTCCGCAGGTCGCGGCTCCGACGCAACGGCCGGGACTTCGCTCTGACCCATCCCCCCGGCGGGAGGGTTGTTCTTCGCCTCTTCCGCGGCGCGCCGCCTCTCCTTCCACCCGAGGTAACTATTCTTGGCCCCTTTGATGAAGGTGCCCCCGTGGGTGCCAATTTGGCCGACTCCAAAGACAAGAAGGCCGTGATGGCCCCCAAGTTTGTGCGCGTCTTCGACGATCGCGTCCACAATCTCGGCAACAGCGGTGAGGACAAGACACAGCCCGATCCCGACCTTGCAGGCCGGGGACTCGAAGAAGGTCTTCGCCCGCGTAAAGAACCGGATGATCGCGCCGGAGCGGCTCGGTGGTGAGTTCTGGTTCATGTGATTGACACCGATCGTGCCCAATTTGGACGTTGTCTTGAAGCCCATCCCTTTGTTTCGGGGAGAGGTTGGGAGCGGTTTGCGAAACCCAGCACCTTCAACACTCGAGCGGCTTCAGAAACTGTGTCGCGTCGACCCTGGAGGGTCCGCGTCGTCTGGCGCTGTTGCACCCGGGGCCAACGCGACACAGTTCCCGGTACCACACTAATTCGGGAGGACCAGGGCTCCCGTTCGGACCTCGCGCAGTGCGGCTGCGGTCGCCTTCAACAGCCCCGGTCCCGGGGTCGCGCCGCCGACCAGGTACATCGTGACCGCATCCCCGCCGCTCTCAACCCGCTCCACACCGGGCACCGCAAGCAACCGCTGCACCAGCGCTTCTGAGCCGTTCGGCCCTTCGGCGAACAGCCCCGGAAAATTCAGCACCACTCGCCCCGGTTGGATCGCGACGGGCCGTGGGCCCGGCACCCGATCGTACTCTGCGGGCGCGAAAGACGGCACCTCGGCCGCAGACGGAAGCGAGAGCGGTTCCAACACGACCGGTGCGGCGGGAGCCACCTCTACCGGCACCTGGACTGCAACGGGTTCCTCCTCCAACATGGAGTAGATGGGCGGGGGCACCTCCTCGGCCACCGGTTGGGGTTCCTCCGCCACGGTCTTGACGACCGCCTCGGCCGAACCCGCCGTTCCGGTCGAAACCAACGCCACAACCGAACTGGCGACCGCCACGAGAGCCACCTCTACCGGCACCTGGACTGCAACCGGTTCCTCCTCCAACATGGAGTAGAGCGGCGGGGGCACCTCCTCGGTTACCGGTTGGGGTTCCTCCGCCACGGTCTTGACGACCGCCTCGGCCGAACCCGCCGTTCCGGTCGAAACCAACGCCACAACCGAACTGGCGACCGCGACCGAATCCACCGTTTCGCCCGCTTGGGGCACCCCGCTGTTCGCCGCGGTCTCATCCGTGAAGATCGTCTGACCGAGTTCAATGACTTTTTGCTCGATCTGCATCGCTTCAGCAACGACCTTTTCCTCGATCCGTGCCACCTCTTCGAGGAGGTGCGATTTCTCCAGCGCTTCGGCGCTTTGTTGCAGAGCCTCGCGAAGGTCGCCGAGGGCGACAAAGATCTGCCCGATACCGAAGATGAGCAGGCCGTGGTGCCCCCCCAGGTAATGCCGATTTTCCTCGATGCTCTGGACGATCTCCGCGATCGCGCTCATGCCGATGCACACCCCGATCACGATTTGGGTGATCGGGTGACGAATGAAATTCTTGGCGCGCGTCAAGAATTCCCCGGCGTAGTAGCGAATCGACGACTTTTGGCCCATGTGATTGGCCTCTCGTTTGAACCCGGCATGACCGGTACATCAGCCCAGAATACGTCAGCGACCGGCGCGGGGAGAATCGAGCGCCCGTTACGGAAGAAGAACCCAAGCCAACTCTGCAGGCGCGTTCGCTCCTCGATTAATGGCTCACGGTGACACCAAGGTCCGCCGGGTCCGAGCGCCGGGATCGACCGTCGGGAACAACAGCACGATAGTCAGCCCCATCA
This sequence comes from Planctomycetia bacterium, assembly GCA_005772955.1. Taxonomy (GTDB): domain Bacteria; phylum Planctomycetota; class Planctomycetia; order Gemmatales; family Gemmataceae; genus Gemmata. Next base: position 37,214 of record SXID01000019.1, on the reverse strand, counting down.
CGCCAAAAACCGCGCTCAGCGCGAGCAGTAGCGGGTTACCCGACACGACGATCATGGTCATGGTCGTAACCACCAGGGTCGAGAAGATGGCGAACCGCTTCACCCGCCGGCTGATCGCCCGGTGCTGTTCCCAGTCCAAAAGCATCCGGCCGAAGACCTTCGACCGCTTGATCCGGGCGTGCAACGCGGGGGACGAACGGATCGCGCAAAAACTCGATAGGAGGACGAACGGCACGATCGGGATGCCCGGTGTGACAAGCCCGACCCAGGCCATCCCGAGCGACCCAACGGCCAGTACCCCGTACGCACCGCGAACGATCTGACCCCGGCTCGGAGCCGGCGCGGTCGAATGCCCATCGGTCGCCAGTCCGAGTACCTCCGAACCCAACTCGGGGGAAATATCCTTAAGCCAGTCCGAACGGCGGGCGGCGATGAACCGCTCGCCCACGGGGAAACGGAAACGCCCGATCGCGCGGTTCTCAATGAACGGCTCCGGCGCCCGGAGACTGGCGGCGACGGCCTTGAGGGCGTCGGTGGGGCGGTCCACGTCGGGGTTCAGGAAGATGGTGGCGCGGCCGAGTCGGTCCACCTCGACCGCGGCCACGTCCGGCACGTGAAGGGCGCGGTTGAGAAATTTCAGGCACAGCTCCTCTGCCCCCTCCGAGAACAGTTCTGGATGGTCGATCACGATCTCACCGGGCCGGCAGGTGATTCGCGGACCGGGTCGCGGGCAACAATCGGGGGCGGGCCGTACCATTGGGTCGTCCTCGTATGTGGTCACTTGACCGGAAGGTTGAACACGCCGATCCCGAGCAGCACGTACAAGGCGATCAGGAACATGCCTTCCAGCCAGTTCGTCTCACCGTCGGTCAACAACCCGCGGATGGCCAGCACGGTCAGCACTAGCCCCACGGCCGCGAACGGAGCGAACACCAGGTTCAGCGTACCGCCGGTGAAGAAACTGACGAACACCAACAGCGGGGCGACGAAGACGACCATCTGCGTACAGGACTGAAGCGTGACGTTGAACGCCAGTCCCATGTTCCCCTTTCGGGCGAAGGACACGACTTTGAGCATCTCCGGCATGTTCGCGGCAGCGGCCAGGAGGAACATCCCGGCGAACACGTCCGACAGGCCGATCTCCTTGGCTGCGGGGGCGAGGGCACCGGTCAGCATGTCGCTCACGACCACCAACACGGCGGCGGTCGCGGCCAGCACGACCAGTGCCTTGGGCACGCCCCAGTGCGGCGTCGCGGAGACCGCTGCTTCGTGCCCCTCCATCGCCGTGCCCAGGTAACTCTTGTGGGTGATCAGCGAAAACACGAAGCTCAGCAGGTAGGTGACCAGAAGCACGGCAGCGATCTCCAGGCTGATCTCCGTCTTGGACCCGCTGTCGGTCAGGTTGAACAACAGCGGGACCAACAGCCCCACGACGCCCAGGACCAGCAGGTTCCCGGACACCCCGACCGAAAGCGTGTTGAACTTCGGGATGGCCCGCCGGAACCCGCCGAGAAACATGGCCGCCCCCAGCGACAACAGCAGGCTGCCGACCACCGTCCCGACGATCGCGCCCTTGACCACCACGTCCAAACCCTTCTGGAGTGCAGTGAGGCCGATAATGATTCCCGGCAGGTTCCCGAGGGTGGAGTTGAGCAGCGCGCCGACCGTCGTACCAGACGCCGCGGCGAGTGACGCGGTCGCCTTCTCGAGCAGCGACGCGAGCGGGATCAAGCAAATGGCGGCCGCCAGGAACGTAACGAGCGGCGGGGCGTCCTGCTGTTCGAGCAGCAACGTCAGCGGGATGAACACCCCCAGGAGCGCGTTGTTGCGGGTCCGGAGTCCGCCCGATTCGGGGGCCACGGGCTGTTCCGACCTGCCCTCCGAGGGGGCAACCGCGGTATCGGCGGGCGCGACCGGCGCGGGCGCGAGTACGACCGGCGCGGGCGAGACGGCTCGGAAGCTGTCGGCAATCGCCCGGAGTTGCTCCGGGGTCGGCGTTGTCTTCGAACCGAGCACAATACTCGCCCCCTGGCCGCGGCGAATTTCGACCGCTGTGACCCCTGGGATTTCCATGAGAAGGGGAACGATTCGGTTCGCAGTCGGGTCGGCCGGGTCGGCAAACATACCGGGCACGGAGATGGTCACCCGGCCCACCTCGGACACGACGGTGGGTGTGGATTGCTTGGGCGGTGTGGGCGCGGCACTGTCCATTGGAGAACCTCGAATGCGTGGGGCCGGTGGTTCGGCCGCCGTGGTTGATGTCGAAGCAACCGGATGAGCGGACGAAGGGGCGGGGCGCGAACCCCCGCCCGTGACGAATCAGACAACGCGAGATCAGGCCACCAGGAGGCTGCTCAGGAACACGAGCCCGAGCACCCAGCCGATCGCGAACGTGAACCCGGACAGAATGCCTTCGGTAACCACATTGGTGAAGCGACGGAGCATTACGCACCTTCTCCGGGCCGCGCCCGGGTTTGGAATCAGTTTGGGACGGTCCCCGCGGAACCGCCATCGGGAGTATGCCGTTCAAGCGACCCGGGGAACCGGTAATCCAGGTCGTTCAGGTACTGTTTGAGTTGCACGATGCTGGCCCGGTGGGTCTTCGGGAACCGCCACTTGGCGAATCGCTCCACCCGGCCGAACACGGATGGCCACAGGACCGAAGCCCCGGCCAGGAACACCGGCGTTCCCGGACCCGGCAACACGATCCCGATGACACCCGCGACCACGAGCAGCGCCCCCACCTCAGGGGGCAACTTGCCGATCGAATCGCCTTGCTCGGGCGGCGCGTCATCCGACGCGTGGAGCCGGAGATGGGGGAAGCTATTTTGTCGGTGGTCGGACATTGCCGTGCCTCAAGGAGGAATCGGGCGTGTGCGGATCGGCGGGTGCCGGTCTCGCTCACCTTCCTGCAATCGTCATGCGTTTTGCAGCACCGTGTTCGGGTGCGCGTCTTCCGCACCCGCGTCAGGAGCCTTCCCCTGCGTCTCCGGTTGGTCCACCCCGACCGTCTCACCGTCCCCCGACTCAATCGGCGGGGCGCGAACGTCCGACGATTTAAACAAGTTCCGCGACGGACCAGCGCCCGGCCGCCAGATGGCCGCCGTGGACGCCGGGAGGCGGGTGTTGCGCTGCCCCCACGTGTACGCGGCCAGAGTCCCGGCGTTGCTCAGGGCGACCGTGATCAGCGGCAATCCGAACACAAACCCGGCCGCCACGCCCGCCGCGTTCGGCCCCCACGTCATCCCGAAGGCCATCGCCCGCCGCAACCGGCCCCGGCGCGCCGCGCCCCAAAGTGCGGGGGCCGAGTCGCAGGTGCCGCTCAGGAGGACGACATCGCCCGCAGTAGGGTGGTCGAGTCCGGCCGTGCTGACGCTCACCTCGGCCGCGCCGGCGGCACGGGGGTATGAACGCACGTCGCCCACGAACACAATGCGCCGCCCTGCTTCGCCCCATTCCTCGATCTGATCCCCGAGTTCATCGTCTCGAACCGGCGGGATGACGAAGTCCGCTCCGGCCCTTAGCAGTTGCTTCCGGTCGCCACCGACGAACCCGACCGCCACCCGGTTCCGCTTGAATGCAGTCACCAACGCCGCAGCCGGTTCGGCGGCCGGTCGGATGTCGATGCGACCGGCAGTTCCCGCGTTTGTGGTGACGGTGAGCGTGTGGTACCCCGGCGCGCCGCGCGCATGTTCGATCCGAATCAGTCGCTGACCGTCCCAGAAGGTCACGCCGTCGTCGAACTCGACCGGAACCGCAATTGGCACCACGCCGCGGTCCTCGGCCCGGACCGCCTCCGCGACCTCGTTACCGAAGTATCGCCCCGTACGAACGGCCAAACCGAGTAACGCTTCTGCGGTCCATAGGCTTTGAGATTCGACCCGGTGGACCACCGAGCAACTGTGTGGGAGCGTGGCGGAGGAAATGAGGACCGAGCGGACCGAGCGGAGCCGGGCGAGCGCCTCGGGGCGGCGGACCAGCACGCCGTCTTGCATGTGCGTGCCGACGACCCGGATGCGCTCGAAAGAGTCGGCCACACCGATCCCGCTCGCGTAGTCCGGGCGGAGAACGGCCAGCGCGGTCCCTACCCCGCCGAGGGCAAACCCGGCGCCGGCCAACGCGAACGCCGGCACCACCATCGTCGCGGCAGCGCGCTCAGAACGAACGGTGTACGCCTTCGGGTGACGGCTCGCTTGCAGCGCCCCCTCGATTTCCCGGCCGAGAACCGACGCGCGTGTTTCCGACCCGGTCGCCGTCCGCCGGACCACGATTCGGCCGTCGAGAACGGTCGCCCCGGCCAGCACTCGGTCCCCAACCGCCCTCCGAACGATCGCGTCACGGCCGGTCAGACACCGCTCGTCCACCGCTGCGGCGCCGCCGCACACCTCGCCGTCGGCCGTGATCCGGTCGCCGCTGGTCAGGCGCACAATGTCGCCCGGTTTGCCCTTTCTGCGGCCGTCGCCCAATTGCGCAGGAAGGCTCTCGGCCTGTGGTTCGTCCACCGGCACCGCGAGGTCTTCAAGCAACCGATCGCGGGCCGCGGAGCGTGCCCATTCGTGCTTCAGTCGCCAGAAGTTGATCAGCCACAGCATGGCCGATGCCGCGAAGAAGCTCCCGTTGATCACGGTGAGGGTGGTGATCGCGGTGCCCAACCCGTCGAGCCGCGGCCGGAGGGTGAGCAGTTCCTTCGACCCGTTCACCAGAGAACGCCAGTTGGCCGCGACGAACACTGCACCCGCGGCCGGTAGTAGCGCAGGTGCAGCGAACTCGGCGATCGTTGCGGCGCCGAGACTGACGCTGTGTGGGACCAGCGCGGCGACGGTCACGGGTGTCGCGGCGCGGCGGCCCGTCTTGTGGATCGCCCGTCCGAGCGCTCGCAGCAGATCTGGCTTGGTGAGCACGGCGGGGGTGTAGTAGACCAGCACCGAGCCGGTGCGGGTACGGGCCTCGACGGCCGTCACGCCGTTCAGAGGACGCAGTTCCCCTTCGACCTCGCGAGCGAGCACCGGGTCGCCCTTGAGATGCGGGTGCCGGACCCGCAGCCGCCCGTGGATGTCGTGAAGCAGTTCGAGGTCGGTCACCACATCGGCGACCCGCTGGACTTGAATCTTGCCGTCGCGGGACAGCGACTCGACGACCGCCGGCGACAGGTCGCCCAAGCCGGGGGTGGAACTCGGACGCCGGAGGTTGGCCGCGAGTTCGCCGACCAACCGACGGGCGTCCACCCGACCGGGCTGAAACCGGATCAGGGCAACCCCCGCGTCGAGATCGACCTCAACGGCCTCGACTCGCGGAATCGCAGCGGTTTCACGAAGGAAGTGGGAGATCTGACCGGCTGCGGACCGTGAGAAGATCGCCGGGCACGCGACCTCAATGACATCGCGGAGCACCCGAACCCGGACGCCGGACGGCGGAAGCGGTCGATGGTCTGGTCCGGCGGACATAGGTTGCTCGGCTCCGGGTCGGTCCGACCCTCGGCCGGGCCGTTTGGGTCAAAGGTCGGCGTCGTCACACAACTGGTGGATGGTGGCCCGTGTTTTCACCCGAGTCGCGTCGGTGACGATCTGTCGGGCGAGCCACCCGTACTCGCACTCCACGGTCATTTCCGCCAGTGCGAACCGGATGGTGAACGTCACCATCCGTGCGCGGACGGTCATCACCGGGTCGGTCTTGTGCCAGGCGACGGTCATCCCCGGCGCTTGGCTTCCGAGCCGCTCCAAAATGAGGTTCGAGAGGAGCGGCTTCTTCTCATCTGGCAAGGGCTGCTTCAGTTTGCGGGAGTAAACACGTTCCTTGTTCGCCATCGACTGCTTCCTCCAGTTCGCGCTCCTCTTGCTCCTGGGCGGCTTCCTGTTCCCGGCGGAGTTGCCGGAGCGGGGCCATACCGTTCGCCAGGGCTGCGATCGCCGCGACGTTGTTGGTCAGCACCGACGCCATCACCCCGAACCCGAGCGTGAACGCCCCGATGATGCACAACGCGTTCGGAACCAGGATCAGCTTCCAACTCCGTTTGACGTTCTCGTCCAGTGCCTGCGCGATGTCGCGGAACTCGCACAACTTGCCCAGGCTCTCCTCCATGAAGACCACTTGGGCGGTGTCCGTGGCGATCGAAGTCGCCCCGCGGAGGGAAATTGACACGTCGGCCTTCTTAAGGGCTATGGAGTCGTTAATCCCGTCACCGACGAAGCACACCTTCCGGCCTTGGGCCTGGAGACGTTCGACATAAGACGCCTTGTCGGCCGGCAGCACCCCGGCGAAGTATTCGTCCATCCCGAGTTTGATCGCCAGTTTGCGGGTTGGTGCGTCGTGGTCGCCGGAAATGATGGCGATGTGCTTGATCCCTCGGGCACGCAAGCCGGCGATGATGTCGGCCACCTCCGGGCGCTGTGACGCTTGCAGTTCGATCGCCCCGCCCAAGTGGTCGTCCACGGCGACGAACACCAGCGTATGCCCTTCGTGGTGCGCCCGGTCCAGTACCGCCTGGACGTGCGGCGGGATGTCCACCCCTTCGATCTTCATGTACCGGGCGCTGCCGACGCGGATGAGGTACCCTTCGATCTCGGCGCTGATCCCGTACCCCATCTTGTACTTGGTGTCCTCGATCGGCAGCATCGGCAGCCCGGTCTTCTCGAACTCCTGAACGATGGCCTTGGCGATCGGGTGGGCAAACCGGTTCTCTGCAGCCGCGGCCCACTGGAGGATCTTGTTCTCGGTGTAGCCCTTGCAGGTGACGACCTGCCCAACCTCCGGAACCTCGCGGGTCAGGGTGCCGGTGTTGTCGAGCAGCACGGTGTCGATTTCGGACATCTTCTCCAGTGCCCGCCCGTCCTTCACCAGGATGCCGCGGTTGGCCGCGAGCGCGAGCGAGGACAACATCCCCAGCGGAGCCGCCATGCGGATGCCGGTGCCGAAGTCGCTGTTGAGGACCGCGACCGCCCCACCGGTCCCAATGGTCGCCAGCGCAGTGGCCCCGATGGCGAGCGTCGGGATGACGGCCTTATCGGCCATCGCTTCGCCACGGTGTTGGGCGCCGAGTTTGTACCCGGCCGTCTCGTTCAGGATTCGGGCGATCTTCGCCGAGGCCGTCTCCGAACCGGCCTGTTCCACCCGCACCTGCATGCGGCCGGCAACCAGCAGAGTCGAGGCAAACACGCGGTCCCCGATGCCCTTCTCGGCCGGGGTCGATTCGCCAGTCAGGGCGTGCTGGTCGATGGTCGCGATACCCTCGTGAATCATCCCGTCCACGGGCACCGTGTCGCCGGTCCCGACGACGATGATGTCATTCGCCTGGAGTTTCTCCAGCGGCGTTTCGATCTCCTGCCCGTCCTTCAGGAGCCACACGAACCGCGGCTGCTTGCCGAACGCGCTCAGGAGCATCTTCTTCGACCGGTCCTGCGTGTTCTTCACCAACAGTCGACCGAAGCTAAGGCACCACGTGAGGACGGCCCCGGCGAAGATGGTGCCGGTGCCCAGGCACGCGGTGACCACGATCGCGTCGAGCACGTCCACCCCGAGACGCCGCTCGCGAACGAGGACATCGTAGGCGGCCTTGTAGGTGTGGATGGAGTTGTAGAGGAGCAACCCAGCCGCGGCGGGGAGCAGGATCGGCGCGGCGAACGTGCCCGCGATCGCGAGCGGGACGTTCACGGTGTTGAGCGGCAGGTCGAGGTCGAGCGGGTCATACTTGTCGGGTATGGTCGCGTTCGCGAGGGCCGTATCCAGAATCGTGAACACCTGATCGCGGCGCAGTTTGCGGGAGTTGTACTTGACAACAACCGTCCCGGTCAACGGGCTGGTGGAGTAGTTGTCCACGCCGAGAACGCCCATCAAGTCCCGTTCGATCGCCTGGCACACTTCGGCCTTCCGGCGCAGGGCCGGGTGCCGAAGGCGGAGTCGGTCGGGCATCTCGTGGATGACTTCCCAGGTCGTGAACACTCGCCCCTGGCGGTAGTAGCGACTGACCCCGCGGTTGTCGGGAAGGGCCGGCAGCCCAACCAGCGAGTTCCGCGGCGGGCCGTTCGCCTCGTCCGGGTGGTGGGTGTGTCGCCCGACCGGGTACGCGTGCGTGCCGTTTGCGCCGATGTTCCCGTTGCTGGTGCCGTTCGCACCGTTGAGCGAGACGAAACCGTTCATGGCACTGGCACTGCGCGGCGCAGCAGCGCCCTTCGTGGCTGGTTTTCCGCTGCGAAGCGCGGTCGCAATTGACCGCATCACCTGGTCGAAGGTGACACGCCGGTGGGCGTACCGGATCTCGACCGCGTGCTCAGGGTCGAGTCCGCGCCCACGGACGAAAGCAACTCCGGTCACCCCGTCAGCGACGAGAACCTTTTGGAGGAACACCTGGGACACACGCCCGTCCGTGTCGTGCAGCAGTTCCCGGCACGTCAGCCGGATCTTCCCATCGCCCAGGCGCGACACGCTCAGGGTCATTGGTCCACTCGAGGGTGACAGTGTCAAACCAATCCCCCCGCACAGCGGGTGAAGGGGGAGGTGCGGGGTAGGAGACGAGAAGCGGAAAAGAACTCAGACGCCTGCCGTGAGGGCCGGGGGTTCGGCCCCCTGAACCCGGTACGGGTCATCGCTGACGCCGAGCATCGCCCGAACGTTACCGGCCGACTGTGCGGCCATCGCCGTCGCGTCGTGGGCACCGTCGGACATGCCCTGAATCAGCGAGTTCTCTTTGGGAACGACGCGTGCGAGGAGGAGGGCCGGGAACACAAGACCGTAGGACACCCCATACCCGGCGGTGTACACGAGTTTGGAGAAGAACCGGCACGGTGCGCCCACTATTGTGGAGAGCGTGGACGGGGCGGTGGCGCCCTCCGGGTACTGGCTGGCCGCCGCGTCGAGTTCGTCGGCCACCCTGTCGAGGATGGTCAACTCGACCGGCTTGGGCCCGTTGTCTTGGGGGCTCATTGATGCTTCTCCTGCGGGTCGGTCGTGGGTGATGGGGTGAAGTTGGTCGCCTGCTGTCAAGCAGTCGCGCGGCGATCGGCGACCTGCTCGACCGCTCGCTTGGCGGCAGCGGCGCCGTCCTTGAGGCCGTAAATCAGAACGTTCTCGGACGGTACCAACTCGGCAATGAAGACCGCCGGGAACACGAAGGCGAACGACAGCCCGTAGCCGGTGGCGTGAACCGCCGTGTGAAGGTACGAACCCAACTTCGGAGCGAGTTTTGCCGCGGCCGACTTGGCGGCCGACACGCCGGAACTGATCGCGAGCGAGGCGGTTCCGGCAATCGACGACCCCGGAGCGGGCTCCGCCAAGGGCGTCGTGTTCGCGGGCTTGAAAGGCTCGACCATGGTGTCCCCCGTGAATGTAACGGTCGCGGGACAAGCCCGCCTAATCGCACCGCCAGGCGTTACCGTGGTCGGTTGGTAAACCTGGGTGTTTAGAGCACTTGCATGTGACTTTATCCACTTTCCAGGTCGCACACTATCAAACTTTGCCGCCCCTGATACGATCCTGCTCCTATTACCTCGCCAACCGCACCCACCCATCCCACTGGCGGCCCAGTCGCCACCGCCACCGATGCGTCCGTGACGCTCGAACGATTAACAGTGTTCTCTATGGGACATTCCCGCGTACCGAAATTCGAGGTTGCGACACTTCTTCCTGAACGGGGGGCGGAAGGCCACCTGTGTTAATGAATCAGGCCACCTGCTCCATCGGTCCGACGGGAGGAACCGGCTCAGCAGCGGGCGACTCCGCCGCAGTGGTTGCCGCTTCGTCCTGGAGTTTCTCGATCTCCATCGCGACCTTCTCCGCGACGGTGGCGTAGAGTTTGCCCAGCGTGCCGTCCGCGGCGACCAGTTTCGGGAGCACGTTCTTTCGTATGTAAGGCATCCCGACCACCAGAGCCGCACCGGCGACCGCACCAACACCCAAACAAAAAATCTCAGACGTTCGTAACGGCATGACCGGCCCCCTTGCGATTCGATCGGCGTGCAACTCGGACACTATCCGAACCCGTCGGGCGTCCACGCCGTTAGGGTCGGTCGGGCAAGCGATCCGCGCTCACCCAATGCGACGGTCGGCACCTATACCGTACCGGTCTGCCCCCCCCGCGCGGCCTGACCGCACCGCCGCCGGTACACCGCGGGGGTCAGCCCGACCGCCTTCCGGAACACCGCCGTCAAGTGACTTTGGGACGAGAACCCGACATCCAGAGCCACCTGAACCAGCGACAGGCCACCGGGTTCGAGGAGCTGTTTGGCCCGGTCTACCCTCGCCTGCGTTCGGTATTGATGAGGCGTGAGGCCGACGGACGCTTTGAACATCCGCGCGAAGTGGAACGGGCTAACGCCAACCGCGGCAGCCACAGCGTCGAGAGAGGAACCGTCGGCCAGATGTTCCTCGATGTACGCCTTCGCTCTTGCCTGCCGGTCGTTCGTCAGTCGAGTGGCCAACGCGCAACGCGATCCAGACCGACGCCCGAGGGGCGTGTAACGCCGAAGGAGCTGAATCGTCAGCCCGATGTGCAGGGACTGAACGTAAAGGCTGTTCGCCATATGTTCTGGATCGGCGAGTTCACGGGACAGGGCTTCCCCGAAGTACCAGAGTTGCGAATCCGCGATGCCCACGTGCGTCAAAATGGCGAATTCCGCGGCCGCCCCGGCCAACTCGGGTGCCACGAGCGCGATCATTTCGTCGGGGTCGATCGAACAAATCACCGAACGACTCGGCCCGTCGGATAGGAACGCGTACCGCCCGCCGGTGGGGATGATTGTGATACTCCCAGGGCCGGCCCGAACCACACGGTCCAGCCCGGCTCCGGACACGCGCAAGGACACGCGACCATCGAGGAGGAAATGGATGAGGTGGTGCGCGGGCGGAACCTCGATCCGGCCTGCGGGCGCGTCCAGTAGATCGCTCCAGGCGCCAGTCCACACTCCCGATGGCGCCGAATGTTGGCGGATTTCGCGCCCGCGAGCGATTCGCTTGGCTGGTAGTTTGACACTCACCCCACTCCAGGAAGAGGGAACCATAAACGGCCTCTCGCGATCTCGCCCGGTCTACGGGTGGATCTGAGATGGTTCAGGAGTCCGTGTCATGCCCGAGCCGGCGCAGACCGGGGGGTGAGGTTCGTCCTTGTTTTCGAACTATACTTGTGACTGTAATAAACTAAACATGCCGGAACAAAATCACAATCGGGTTATTGCGTTCCGAACGCGACGTTTTTACCGGAGATCGACCTACGGAAAAACCTTACCGTTTCGCCCGCGTCGGCTTCTTGGCCGTTGTCGGCACCCCGTCAACCACGCGGAAGGCGCGCCCCGAACCGGCGAGAACGCCCCGGACGAACCAGTTCGACTTCGGGGTGTAGTAGAACACCAGCGCGAGCGGGAGGGTCGCGGTGTACGCAAGACAGTAGCACGTCGAATACACCACCTGACCGGCCACGTCGGACACCTTCTGTCCGAGCGCGCAGGGCGCCCCGCTCACGGAGAGTCCGGCGGGAGCGGTCGGGGCCAGGGCACGGGACATGACGCAATCTCCGAAGGGTGGTAGAGTGGGAGTATTAGGACGAGCCGAGAGAAGGTGAGCGGCGGGTAATTTTCTCATGCACCGATCGCCTTACACCGTCGCCGTGGCGACGGCGGGCTTGGCGCCGACGGCCTTCGTCTTGGCGGCTCCGGGCCACCGACGGACGGTGGCTCTGGCTTGGTCGGACCCGTCTCGGCAGCCGCGGACGGCGAGGTTGTTGGACAGGCGGAACAATCGGCCCACCAGTGCGACCGGCAGGCAGACCACGAACCCGAGAAAGCCGCCGCCGATGAAGGCCGTTTGCCCACCGGCGTCGTACACCTCACGGGCCGACGACCGCCGGTGCGAGGCCGGAGCCGGCGGAACTCTCTTCACCTTCCCGTTGTCCCGCAGCCACCGTTCCTGGAAAATCCGCCGGGCCGCGATGTCAACTTGCCGCTCGAAGTGGTAGTCGAAGACGACCGCGAACGGCCCTTCCACCAACTCATCTGCGGCCATCTGGGCGATCGACGCCTCGCCTGTGATCTTCTCGACCGCTTCCTCGGCAGTGTGGGCTTCTTCGACAGGGGTGAGAACCAGCTTCCCGTCGAGCGCTTCGTGCAGGGTCTTCACGCGCGCCGCCCGCCGAACCGGGTCGAGGATCATCGCGACCTCCAGTACGCATTCGATGATCGCCAAGTCCTGAGGGCGGTTCAAGCGGTACCCGTAACAGTGCCCGATGCGGGTGATCGACCGCATGGCGGAAATGAGTTCCACCGCTTCATCCCCGAGTTCGGCCATAAACGAAACGATCGGGTTGAGGCTGCCGAGGACCGAAAAACCCGCCCCCTCGACGAGCGCGAGCCGCTCGTTGTGGTAGCTCACCTGGAGGGCCAGCGCGTCGCATTCTTCCAGCGGGTGGTGCTTCAGTTCAATCACGTCGGCGACCCCGGCCGCCTTTGAGATCTCAGCGATCCCGTCATTGAGCGCCGCCAGCCGCGCCATACGGGGGACGTTCACCAATCCGAGATCGATGGTGAAGTGCGAACTGATCCACGCGATCGGGGCTGTGACCCGGTCCACGAACGTTTCGACGACGCTCGGCCGCTCCGAGAGCCAGGACGAAATGTGATCGACCTGCTCCATCTCGTAGGGGGTCAGGAACTGCTGCATGGCGTACCTCCAACGTGGGGAGACAGTTGAGCCTCGGTTGATGGTCCATCGGAGGGAGCCAACTGTTCGTGTGGCTGCACGGTATCTCGCCGAAGATATCCGACGTACCCGAGCAGACCAAGCACGAACCCGCCCTGGAAGACGTAACTGACCCACGGGTATCGCGCGTCGCGAACCCGGGACCACAACTCGTGGTGCCATTTTACTTGCACCCGCTCCTGGAGCCAACCGTCTACGACCGTGGGCGTCCACGCGGGGGCCGGTCGCTGTTGTGCGCCCTTGTACATCTCGGCAACTTTCGCCCTGTCGCCATCGGAACACACGCAGGTCCGTAGGGCGTCACGGTCGGACTCGGACATGACCCCGGCGAACGCGACCGTGTTCCCCTGCACCGACACCCGCGAGCGGGTGTCGGCGGGCAGAGTGTCCGTCCCGGTGAACGTCTCGAGTTCGGCGCGAGTAGCCATCCGGTCGTCCCATTCCGCGTTCAGCGAGACGTTGAAGTTGGACACCACGAACCGTCCGACATCGCGGTCGCTGATGATCAGATCGCCGGCGGTGAACGCGATCACCAAACCGCCGGTCAGTGGGAGCCACCGGTACCGGTTCATCAGCCGGGCCACGACGCCGCTGAACATCGTGATCACGGTCACCGAAACGAGCAGTCCGATCGCCATGGCGACCGGTTCCCCGCGGCTCATGGCCGCGACCGCCAGAACGTTGTCGAGGCTCATGATGCAGTTCACTACCAGGATGCGGCGAACCGCGTGCCAGATTGTCCCGGTATTCACATAGCCACCGTGCATGGCTTCATCCTGCGCCTCCGCTTCGGCCTCAGCGCGCACCAGTGAGCAGGCCACCAAAAACAGGCCGACCCCGCCGATCAGCATCAACCCTGGGACGAGCAGGAGCACCGACGCGATCAGCGTGAGGGTGGTTTGGAGGGCCACAGCGGTGAGCGAACCGAGGAAGATCGCCCGGCGGCGCTGCGCCTGCGGCAGCCGGTGTACCGCGAGCGAGATCATCACCGCGTTGTCCCCGGATAGAACCAGGTTCACGAGGATCACGTTAAAGATGGGGCCAAGCCCGAGCATGGGGTCACCTGCCTACCGCCGAAAATGCGACGCACCGCAGCGACCAACCGCAAAGAGCGATGGCTCTTTGCGCCCCTTCTCGTCCACGTCCGCCGGACGCTCGCGAAAGGCGCAGAGACAGGCCGGACGCCGAAAACGCCAGCGGGTTTTGTGAATCTGGATAATTAATGCGCGACGTGGAGACGGGGTTCTATCACCCGGCCGGAGCAGTTGGTAGGATTTTGCGGCAACCTCGCCCGCCGCACACGAGGCTATTCGATTCGTTGCGAAATAGCGGCCGGTTGGCTATTCGTGGGCACGACGAATTACGAGAAGTTGGTTCAGAAGCCGTCGTTCTTCCGCATGTGCACGGGGTTATCCGCTGACGAGTTCGACAAACTCGTGGCGGACCGCCACAGACCGGTATCGCAACCCGCCCCGTCGTCACACGGTGATGATGAAGAACGTCGCTGGACTCCACAACCGGATGTATGGGTAATGTCCACACAGGATCGTGTGGCCAAGATCTGCTCCAACCAACACCTCTTGCGCAACGAGTCGAGTGTCATTCACCCGGAGGCGGACACCTGCGGGTGCTCGTTCTCCACCCCAGGCTTGTCCAGCGGCCACTTTTCCGCGCACGTTAAAACGCGCCCCAGAAACACTTTCGGCGATTCCCGTCGCTTGCGCGAGATTCTCCGCGCTTGGCAACTACCCGCCCGCGAGGTACAACGGTTTGGAGCTTTTGGAAGGCCCGACGCCCCACCAAACGGACCCGTCACAGGGAAGTGAAGGGCCGGATGTTCAAGAGGACTCATCCATGGCGCGCCGTAGCGCCGACGTTGATAATGGCACTGACCCAAAATCACCCGCCACCGGATTACGCAGGTCGGACCGGTTCTTGCTCGGACTCGATACGTTCGACCGTGTGGTTTTTGTCTCGCACGTTCAGCCGGACCCGGACGGACTCGGCGGTATGCTGGGGTTAGCCCACCTCGTTGAAACCCGCCTCGGCAAACCCACCGTCATCACCCGCGACGGCCTCATCAATCGCGCCGAAAATCGCGCGCTCGTTGAGATCCTCCACCTCGACCTCGTTCCCATCGAAGAGTTGGAGTGGGGCGCGAACGACGCCGTCGTGATGGTCGATAGCCAACCGCGAACCGGGCGGCACACATTCCCCGAGAACGTGCCGCTGTACGCGGTCATCGACCACCACGACACCCCCGGCGACCTCGAAGATGTCGCGTTCACCGACATCCGCGCGACGCACGGCGCGACCTGCACGCTCGTCACTAAATACCTGTTGGAACAAGGCACGCCGATTCCAGAAAAAGTAGCAACTGCGTTGCTCTACGGGATCGAGACCGAAGTTACCGGCTACCCGCGAGAGGCCAGCCCCGCGGACGATGCGGCGCTCATCACGCTGTACCCTGTCGCGGACAAGGACGTGATCGCGCAGATTCGCAACGCCCGGTTACCGCACAGTTACTTTGAATGTACGCTCCACGCGATGCAGAGTTCGTTCATCTACGACCGACTCCTGATGAGTTGGGTGAACCCCCTGCCGCTGCCCGAACAGGCGGCCGAGGTCGTGGACTTCATGATCCGCTTCGAGCAGGTGGACTACGCAGTGTGCGGTGGTGTGTTTGAAGACCACCTGATTCTGTCGGTGCGTGCCGCGATCGAGAACGCACGCGCGGGCGAAATACTGCGGCAGGTTGTCGGCAAACTCGGCCGCGCCGGTGGCCACGACCGCCGGGCCGGCGGCAGCATCCCACTATCGAGCACATCGCCAAGCGCGATCGAGGATCTTCAAAGCGAACTCCGCCGCCGGTTCCTGAAGGCGCTCAGGATCGAGGACACCCGCGGTCAGCGTCTTGTCCCCCTCCGTGACATGCTCCAGAATCTGCAATCCTAAGCGCACGTGGAAGGAGAACGTAGGGGATGGCGGAAAAGCATCGGTCAGGGACTTAGCCCCTCGGGGCGACAACCCAAAACCGTGCCCCGGTTCCTTTTCCTCGTCCTCCTCACAACCTCTCTTCCTGTTCACTCTCTATTGCCAAGAGACGACTGCTAACCGTTGAATCGCACAGACTGGACAATTAGGTGTCCGTCACGAGGTTGTCACATTCCTGTCGGCGCGGAATTTGCGCGTCATCATTCGAAGAATGCTCCCCGGACCAACGAAACTTCGTCGGCCTCGTCTGAAATTCTGAAACTGTTTGCGTTTTACGACGATCTTATGAGGGACGAGATGGCCCGTTCGCGCGATCTTCGCGCGTTCTGTGCTGGTAATTCCTCTCCAACCTACTCTTCCTGGGTAGTTTGGTGAAAGATGCACAGGCTTGGGGCCTATACTAACGGGCAGTCGGAGAAATAGAACTGCTGCAGGGCGAATTCGACCCGTTCTTTCCTTCGCCGCAGTTAATCGACCTAAATCACAACAGGCTCCAACGGTTACGACCAAATGGAATCTGCCGACCTGGGAGGTAGTCAACCGTGGCACGCCAAGACGCTCTGCTGAGGCTCCATCAGAACTTGATTGCCCGTCGCACCGAACTCCGGAAACGGCTCGGTCTCGAACTTGAAGAACTGGCCCACATCAAGCACTCGTCTGCTTCCGGCGACCCCGCGGACGCGGCCTTCGACGCGAGCGGCGAGGAAATCTCCTCGGCTATCGCAGAACTCGAAGCCAAGGAACTCGCCCAGATCGAACGCGCGCTCCGTCGGCTTAAGGCCGGGACGTACGGCAAGTGCGAAGTGTGTTCGATCAAGATCCCTGTCGCACGACTTAATGCGTTACCCTTCAGCACGCTCTGCGTGCCGTGTCAGCGAGAAACGGAACTCGACGGCGGGTGGGCCGCCGATCACGGTGGAGCGGACTGGGGCCGGATCACCGACGGTTACCCGCGTGACGACCGCGACGTGAACATCTCGGACCTGGAGATCGATCTGAGCAAGTAAACCGTGTAGATCGGTTGTATCAAGCCCGCAGCCTATAATGGCTGCGGTTTTTTTTCGGTTCGTAGCGACCCGAGCCGGCCAACCCTGGCGTTTCTACCGACACGGTAACCGGCGCCCACCCACGCGAACGGGTAGAGTGAAAGCGGTTGAGAGGGTCCATCCTCACCGGCGTCCCCGAACCCGACCGGTTTCACTCAAGGTGGCCGACATGCGCAAGCAACTGGCTTTCGGAATGGTGGGAGCGGCGTGCGCGTTTCTCGGCGGCGCGGCAACCGAATCGCTCGTGCGCGGCGGAATCGCCTCCGCGCAGCCAAGTCCGGCGTCTCCCTCTCTCCCCGCGCTCGACGGCGCGAACGCGGGCGGCATCCCACACGATCGGTTTCAGACGGTGATCCGGCAACTCAGTCCGTCCGTGGTCGCCGTGGACGCGGTCAAGCCCGCCGTACCAGGCGCGAGCAAGACCGATCCCGTTGAAGAGTCTGGCTCTGGCGTCATTGTGAAGTTGCCAGGCGCAACCGGTGTTGTGGTGGTCACGAACTACCACGTCGTTGGAGCCGCGGCGCCCGCGAAAGTGTACGTCACGCTCTCCGACGGCCGCATCGTGCAGCCGGCGCGGATCTGGAACGACCCGGAATCGGATATCTCACTGTTGAACATCGAGGATGACACACTGACCGCGGCGCCGCTCGCGGACAGTTCGCGTGTGCGCCGAGGTCAGTGGGTACTCGCTTTCGGTAGCCCCTTCGGACTCAGTCAAACCGTGACACACGGGATCATCTCCGCTACCGATCGCGGGCAGATTTCACTCGGCTCAACGATCCGCATCAAGGAGTTCTTGCAGACGGATGCGGCGATCAACCCCGGCTCAAGTGGTGGCCCGCTCGTGGATCTGGACGGCCGCGTGGTGGGCATCAACACCGCGATCGCGTCCAAGAGCGGAAGCAACAGCGGTGTGTCGTTCAGCATCCCGGCGAACCTCGTGAAACGGATCGGGGGACAACTCATCGAGAAGGGAGTGGTGACTCGCGGTTACCTCGGCGTGCAGTTGGCCAGCGCGCTCGAACCGGCCGAAGCACTGCGACTGGGGCTGACTCGCGTGAGCGGTGCTCTGGTCGAGATCGTTCACCCGAACACGCCGGCGTCCGCAGCCGGGCTGAAAGTCGGAGACGTCGTACTCCACATCGAGGATGTCACGCTACGGGATGAGAACCACTTGATCAACGTGGTGTCCGCGCTGCCGCCGGGTCAGAGGGTGAAACTGACCGTGTGGCGCGACAGGAAGACGCAGGCAGTAGTGGTAACGGTGGGAGAATACGGTGGACAGAAGGTGCGATCGAACAAGCCGTGAGTACGCCGAAGAGGACGATCGTCGGACCCGGCAGCGGGTCCAACGATCGACGCGAATGACGGTTATTGTTCATCCTTTTTGTTGCCGCGCAAGAACAGCATCAACCCAATCAGTACCAGCAGGGCGACGAACATCCCGCCCATGGTCCACCAGCTTTGCAAGAATTCCATGAGAGTCCCCCTTGGTTCGCCCCTGAATCGGGCGTACGTGATAAACAGCGGACGTGTTCCCGATCTGCCAGTGATAAGGACAACCCGCCCGCCGGGCTTTAACAAACAACCGTGTTCTACCCCCCGATTCGACCCGATGCAAGCACCTATACAACAATCTTTGAGAATCCATGGGTGCGTGGCCCCTTGCCGTCGTACCCCGTCCGACCGAAGATGAACGCTTACCTGCCACGGTGTAGTGGCAACCGTTAGAATTTTCGATGTCAAGTTATCGCCCGCAGCGGGTGAAGGCGCCGATGAACGCGACCGGCTTGGAACGGGTCCGCAGTGGCAATCTCCTCTACACCGACGAAGTCGGGCACGACGCCTGCGGCATCGGTGGCGTTGCTGCCCGCGACGGGAAACCCTCAGCCGAGTTACTCCGGCGTGCCGTCGGCGCGCTCAAAGCGATGGAACATCGTGGCGGCGTGTGCGGCGACGCGGGCGACGGCGCGGGTCTCCTCCTGGCGACCCCACAAGCGTTCTTCAAAGAAGAAGCGAAGCGACTCCGTTTTGAGCGGGCGCGCGACCTGCGCCCGGAAGATACGGTTGCCATCGGTGTGCTGTTCATCTTCGAGCGCGAGCCGGCACGCGCCGATCAAGTTCGCTCGCTTGTGCGTGAGGTTCTTTCCGGTGGCCCTGTCAATCTCCTCGGTTTCCGCCCCGTGCCCGTCAACGACGACGTGCTCCCCGAGAAGGCGCGCAGCACGCGCCCTGCCTTTATCGAACATGCGCTCTTCAAGGTCGAAGGAGACGTGGCTGCGGCCGACAAGTGGCTCGTGCTGCGCCGGCTCGAACTGCGCCAACGCCTGCTTGCCGCAAGTCTCGATGCCTACGTTGTGTCGCTCTCCGCGGCGCTCATCGGCTACAAGGGGCTGATGACCAGCGGCCAACTCGCGGACTTCTACCAGGACTTCGTGAACCCGGCGTTCGAGACCGGCATCGCAACATTCCACCGCCGGTATAGCACAAACACGTTCCCGAACTGGACCCTGGCACAACCGTTCCGACTGACCTGTCACAATGGTGAGATCAACACCGTACGCACAACGCGCAACGCGGTGTCAGCGTTCGCACGCGGTTTGCAACCGCCGCTGCCCGGTGGCGATCTGCTCACACCGAAGATGAGTGACTCCGCGAGCCTTGACGAGTGGGTCGAGTACCTGATGCGCGAGCAGAACTGGAGCATGTTGCGTGCTCTCAGACTCAGCATTCCGCCGGTGTGGGACACGGAAGCAGACGTGTGGGGGCAGGAAGCGTTCGACCTGTTCACGTACTACCGGCGCGCGTTCGGGAGCCTCGCCGCGTGGGACGGACCCGCTGGCATCATCGGCACTGACGGGCGCATGCTCGTGGGTCTGGTAGACCGCATGGGGTTGCGGCCTGTGCGCTGGTGTTCTGACAGAAGGGGCTGGCTCTACATCGGCAGCGAGTCCGGCGTGTTTGGCCTCGACGCGACAACTATCGTTGCGAGCGGTCAGCTTCAACCGGGACAGATGATCGCACTGGACACCCAAACCGGCGAACGGCTCGACAGTTACCAGATCATGGCGCGGGTAGTTACCGAAGCGCAAACTGAACTGGGCGACGTGCGCGACCTGAACCGCCGGCAGATCATCATCCCCGAAGGCTTCGACTACACGCGGCAAACGGACGACACGGTGGGCGCGATGCTCGCGGAGCGCACCTGGTCCCTCGATCACTTGTTGCAAGCGGCCGGGTGGGACTTTGACCGCGCGGTGTTCGTGCGGGACATGGCAAAGCTCAAGAAGGAGCCGCTGTCGAGCATGGGTCACGACCGTGTGCTGACGGTGTTCAGTCAGCACCACCCAACGCTGTTCAAGTACCTTCAGCAAACGTTCGCAGAAGTGACGAATCCGCCCATCGACCCGTACCGCGAGGGCGGTGCGATGTCGCTGACTACCTACCTCGGGCGCGGACCGACGCAGGTTAACTCCGCCCACGAGGGCGGGGGTGACGCCCTCCCCATCCGCCAGATGGAACTGCCGTCCCCGGTCATTTCCGACGCGATCGTCGAGGAGATTCGACAGAACGAGGTGCTCGGCTTCAAGTTGCTCGACGCAACGTTCCCCATCCAAGGTGGTGCGGACTCGCTACGCACGAGCCTCGTCGCGCTTCAGAGCGCCGCGGAGAAAGCCGTTCACGACGGCTACCACGTCCTCTGTCTGTCCGACAAAGAAGCGTGCAAGCGCGGCATCTTCCCGATCCCGTCCTTGCTCGCGCTCGGCGCGGCCCACCAGTACCTGTGCCGCCAGGGGTTGCGCGACAAGTGCAGCCTCATCGTGCAAGCCGGTGACATTCAGGAAGGTCACGATATCTGCTGTCTGGTCGCGTTCGGCGCGGACGCGGTTCACCCGTATCTCATGTTGCGACTCGTCAAGGACGGCCTGAACTTCAAAGACCCCGACTCGAAGCAGGAGCTGAAGCTCGAACCGCGCGAATCGCTGGAGAATCTCTTCGCGGCGCTCGAAGACACCACCAAGAAGGTCATTTCCAAGATGGGAATCACCACCATCGAGGGCTATCGCGGCGCGCAGTTGTTCGAGGCGGTCGGGTTCGGTCCCGACCTCATGGCGTTCCTCGGCGACTTCCCCAGCCGCCTTGGTGGGATTGGCTTCGTTGAACTGGTCGAGGACGTGCAGTGGCGCGTTCAGCAGGCCGAGAAGATGACGGTGCTAGGCCGCAACCGCGACTATCACGCGTTCAACGCAAAGGTGCGGATGGCGCTGCGCGACGCGGTGAAAGAGGCACACCCTGAGCCTGAGCAATCCGGCGGTGAGATGGCCTACACCGCGCCGCCCTCTGAAGACGACCCGGGCGCGCCGCAGCGCGTCGCTGACAAGTTCGTGAAGTTCACTGACATGGTCAGCACGCGCGTCCCCACGGTGCTACGCGACCTCTTCACCCTCCACTACGCCGCTCGCGGCGTAGCACTGGATGAAGTGCAAACCGCTGCGAAGCTGATCGCTCAGCACTTCCGCGGCGCCGCGATGAGCCACGGTGCACTCACCGGCGCGTCGCACATGACAATCGCCGCAGCGGTGAACGAACTCGGTGCTGCGAGCAACTCAGGCGAAGGCGGCGAAGCGCGGTGGCGTAACGACCTCCCCGAGCGTGCCTATGGGGCGTTCTGGGACAAGGTGCGTGCCCAACGACTCGCGCACCCCGAGATTTACACGCTCGATGGCGACCTCGCGAAGAGCCGGTTCCGCAGCCGTATCCGGCAGATCGCATCTGGCCGGTTTGGTGTCGACGCGGAGTATCTCATCAACGCGGATGAGATTTCGATCAAGATGGCGCAAGGCGCGAAGCCCGGCGAGGGCGGTCAGTTGATGGGCAAGAAGGTCACGGCCGAGATCGCAGAGATCCGGTTCGCGAAGCCCGGCACGGACCTCATCAGCCCGCCCCCGCACCACGACATCTACAGCATCGAAGACCTGGCGCAACTCATCTACGACCTGAAGGCAGTGAAGCCCGGCACGCCGGTGTCCGTGAAACTCGTCGCGGTCGAGAACATCGGGACCATCGCGGTCGGCGTGGCGAAGGCCGGTGCTGACATCATCGAAATCGACGGCATCGACGGCGGCACCGGAGCCGCGATGGTGTCGAGCAAGGAACACGCGGGCCTTCCGAGCGAGATGGGATTGGCCGAAGCGCATCAAGCGCTCGTCGTGAACGGATTGCGAACCAGCGTGAAGCTCCGCGTCGGCGGCGGCATCAAGAACGGGCATGACATCATCAAATACTCGCTGTTCGGCGCGGACGAGTTCAGCTTCGGTCAGGGCTTGATGGTGTCGGTGGGGTGTATTGTGTGCAAGAGTTGCCACATTCCGAACTGCCCGACCGGGATCACCGGCTCGCCGGAGATCTTTAAGGGCCACCCCGAACACACGAAAGCGTATTTGCACGCTGTCGCGTATGAGACCCGCGCACTGCTCGCGCGAATGGGCTTCAATCAACTCTCCGACATCACCGGGCGCTCGGACTTGCTTGTGCGGCGAACCGACCTGAAGGAAAAGCACCCGCGGCCCGCGCTGCTCGACCTGTCGCCGTTCATTCACCCAGACATGGCAATGTCGCGTCTGGCTGAGAACCACCCGCAGACGACTCCCGGGCGTGGGCTGTGCGACAGCACTGGCTCGCTGAACGATCGCATACTCGCGGCGTCCCACGACGCCATCGATACCGCACAGAACGCGGACATCGTGTTCCGCGTGAAGAACTCCGACCGCGCCGTAGGCGCAACCGTCGCGGGTCAGATCGCGAAACTGTACGGTCGTGAGGGGATGCCGAATCACCGCAAGATCAAGGTGCGGCTCGACGGTGAAGCGGGCCAGAGCTTCGGCGCGTGGTGCATCAACGGCCTGGACTTGGAACTTCGCGGATTCGCGCAGGACGGTGTCGCGAAGGGTATCTCCGGCGGCACCGTGGTGGTCACGCTTGACTACACAATCAGCAACTATGGCGGTGAAATCCAGAGCGTGACCGGTAACAACGTGGGCTACGGCGCGACCGGCGGCACGGTGTTCATCGGCGGCCGCGCCGGGCACCGCCTTGGTATCCGCAACTCGGGCGCAACCATTGTTGCGGAAGCCGCAGGCAAGTACGCGTGCGAGTACATGACCCGCGGACGCGTTCTCATTCTGGGGCCGGTTGAGAACGAGATCGGGTCCGGCATGACTGGCGGCGAATTGTTCGTCTTCGACCCCAAGACTGAAGCCCCCGCGAAGTTGCATGGCAAGAGCGTAACTGTGATCGACTGCTCGCACGTCGATTACGAGTGGATGCACCCCTTGTTGCACCAGTACTTCGCCCGGACCGGGAGCAGGCAGGCGGAACACATTCTCAAGAACTGGGCCGACGTGCGCCGTGGTCGTCGATTGCGGAAGGTGTTGCCGCTCGCGGTGGCACGTGCGATGGAAGACCTCAAAACCGCTGGCACCAACGCGGGGTGAGAGTTGCTGGTGTTCCGCCACTCGCGGCGGAACACAACTAGCTGAAGGGAGAACTCCCCGCTTCAGCTATCTACCTGTGCTGCCCCGATCTCACTGGTATCCTTCGAGATCACTTCTTCGCGAGGGGGCGAGTGTGACTCCAACTAATCACGCGACTCCGCCGCGCCCCGGTTGGTCGCTGCTAGACGAGCAGCGGATCGGGATCGTAATCCTGACGACGAACCGGGGGCCGTGGCTGTCCCCGCGAACGCTCGCCGACCTCCTCCACACGAGTCGCGACTGGGTTCGGGTCTACGTGGGTCGGGACGGGGTTGTGGGTGCGCCGCACGGTCGCGTACGAACGTGTCTGGCGACCAGTGGAAGGGACCGTTACGGAGACGACATTCGTAACGCTCGGCCGCAGGGGGCGACGAGGGTTCGATGATCTGGCCGACGGCACCGGCACAAGACCAGTAGCCGGGAAGAGTCTTATCCCCGCCGGGCGGCGGGTTTCACTTTCTCGTGGATGAGTTTCACGAACTGTTCCAGGAACTCGAAATACTCCGTCCCCGCGATTTCCTTCACGCGACAAACGAGATGCCGCCTGCGTTCGAGCATATCGACGCAGGTGTCCACGCCCATCTTCACGAGCGGGCCACCCGGCGCCTGCATATCGAGCAGTTCCTGCACCTCGTCCGGTCGCAGTTCGGTGGCACGATCGCGGTTGCGTTCCAGCCAACTGAGCAAGTCGGGGAGTTGCGCGCGTTCGTAAAGAAGCTTGAGTGACTCCTCGTCGTCTGCGGGCTTGCCGTGCATCCGAGGCAGGAGCCGGTCGAGTGGAAGCGTGCGCAGTTCACTCACGGTCAGCCCAAGCGCTTCGGCGCACTGGCTGACCGTGGCGTTACGGAGCTGCCGCTTTGGGCCACCGTGGAGAATCGGCCGGATCGTGTGCCGGTTCAGACCTGAGATGCGGGCGAAGTCTTCTTGATTCCAGCCCCGCTCCTCGACGAGTCGGGCAATCTTGTTCGCGAGTTCTGCCCCAACCCCCGGAGATGTCGCATTCATCCGTGCTTAACCCCGTTGGCGTTATTCATCCCTTAAAATACTAATGCCTGCGCGCCTGGGTGGAAGAGGGGAGTTTGGAAAGGATCGGAAAAAACGCTCCGGCCGACCAGTTCACCCGAACTGGTCAGCGGGAATGCGTGTCAGAAGTGACAGCGGTCAGTACGGGCTGCCGCTCACGGCCAAGCCGCCCACAGCGTTAGGCAGCGGAACCGGAAGGCTGCTGCTGGTGCCGCCCTTGGGCTTGGGCTTCTCGTCCTTCGGCTTCGGCATTTCCTTCGGCGGTGTGGTCCCGCCGGTGGCCGGCGCCACGCGGGCACCGCACGGATCGCACACTGGGCCGCAGTGCGAAGCCTTCAACTGGCCCAGACGAGACTTCAGTTTGTCGAGCAAGTTGGGCCGATCCGCGACACTGCACGGGCTACAGGCGTTGCGCGGTGCGGGTGGGGCAACCGGGGCAGCCGCCGGCACCGGCGCGCTGCTGCAGTCGTGACACTTCTTACCGAACTTCGCCTTCAACCGGTCGAGCAGGTTCGGCTTCTCGCAGCCACACGGGGCCGGAGTGCAGTTCTTGCAGCCGGCACCGGAGTGCACGACGGCCGGCGCAGGTGCGGCCGGCGTGGGAGCAGGGTCGGCCCCGGCCAGTGCGGCCGAGGACATAAGCAGGAACGCGGCTGTCACGTGGCTATCCTCCGAACAAGTTGGGAAACTGTGAAGACAATCACCTCACATTCCTCGCATCGACCCGCCCGTGACTCCTTCGTGATGCTCCCGGTTTTTATCCAGCACAATCTCTCAACCTGCGGCGCGGTCGTACCGCACGTGCCGGGGTTCGCGGCGAGCGCAGATCTACCGTGTGCGCCGGCTGAGCCGTGCCAGACGCGACCGTCGCGAGTAGGATGGGCTTGCCTTGTCAGTGGACATCTGTTCTAAATATCGGTTCACATCCGAGAAGTGAGGAGCACAACGTGGCGCGCGCGCAAAAGCAGTGGCACTTGCTCCCATCCGACCCGACCGCGACGAACAGGCTCGCCGGACAGGCGCGGGTTTCCTCCGTTGTCGCACAACTTCTGCTGAATCGTGGTGTAAAGGACGCGTCTTCGGCCCGGCGCTTCCTCGATTCCCCGCTCGCAGGACTACATCCACCTCTGTCGCTCCCCGGTGTGAATGAAGCTGCGGAACGAGTGGCCCGCGCGATCGCAGACAAGCGGCGCATCTGCGTCTACGGCGACTACGACGTCGATGGCGTAACTGGTACATCGATACTTCTCCGCGTTCTGGGCAAACTCGGAGCGGATGTGCAGTTCCACGTGCCGCTGCGCCTGTCCGAAGGCTACGGCTTGAACAGTGAGCGACTCCGCGAACTACATCGTGCGGGAGTGTCGCTAGTGGTGAGCGTGGACTGCGGAATAGCAAGCCTCGCGGAGGCGCAGGTCGCGCACGACATCGGACTGGAACTAATCGTCACAGACCATCACGAGATGAAGATGGGTCTCGACGGGCCAATTCTGCCGCTCGCCGCGGTACTCGTTCACCCGCGACGCCCGGCGCCGGAACCATACCCGTTCAGCGATCTATCGGGTGCCGGTGTCGCGTTCAAACTTGCGTGGGCAGTCGCGCAGCGTGCGTGCGGTTCCGAGAAGGTGCCCGCGGACGTGCGCGAGGTGTTACTCGATGCCGTGGGGTTAGCAGCGTTGGGGTTGGTAGCCGACGTGGTGCCGCTGCGCGACGAGAACCGCATCTTCGTGCGTCACGGGTTGGACCGAATCCGCACGAAACCGTCGGTGGGGTTGAAAGCTCTCCTCGACGCGAGCGGAGTGAAGTCCGATCAGGTACTGACTTCTGAGGATGTAGGCTTCAAACTCGCTCCGCGGTTGAACGCGGCCGGGCGTCTCGGCTGCGCGAGTTTCGCGGTCGAGCTACTCACCACAACTTCGGTGGCGAAGGCGACGCAACTGGCGCAGCAGCTCGAATCGCAGAACGGCGACCGGCAGGTGCGCGAGCGAAAGTATACGCAGGCCGCGAAGGAACTCGTGGAGGCGCATTTCGCAACCGACCCGGCGGTGGTGGTCGGTTCCGAGGACTGGCACCCCGGCGTTGTCGGGATCGTCGCGAGCCGGCTGGTCGATTACTTCGGGCGCCCCGCTCTTGTGATTGCGATGCAGCCGAACGAATCGGTCGCAACGGGATCGGGCCGAAGCGTACCGGGGTTCGCGCTACACACCGCGCTCGTGGCGTGTGACGATCTGCTCGAAGGGCACGGAGGCCACGCGGCCGCAGCCGGGTTCAAGGTACGTCCAGAGCGTATCCCGGCTCTACGTGAGCGATTTAATACGTACGTCGCGAACCACTACCCCGGCGGCGCGCCCGCACAACTCCTCACGCTCGACGCAGAGGTGCCGCTTTCGGCGCTCACGTTCGGGTTGCTCAACGACCTCGACAAACTCGAACCCTACGGTGCCGGGAACCCGCGACCCAAGTTCCTCGCGTCCGGGCTGAAGGTGGAAGCCGCGCGATTGATCGGCCAGGGTGAAACACAAAAACACATGGACTTCCGAGTGCGGCAAGGCGAGACAACAATCCGCTGTGTGGCGTGGGGAATGGCCGACCGTATGGAAGAACTGGTAAGCGCTGGCGGCGATTGCTGCCTGGCTTTCACGGCGAAGATCAACGAGTGGAAAGGCTCCCGGAAGATCGAGCTTCAGGTGATCGACCTGAAGCCGGGCGCAACCGTGGCGCTGGTGTGAGGTGCAGGGTGGGTGTCGCGTGCGGAGCGGCACGGCGACACAACTGGAATAGCCTCACCTCACTCCGGGACGCACACCCCGCACGAAGGCGTGCCGCTCGGCAAGTGGCACCTACCCCGATTACTTCGGGACGGGCAGCGGCACCGACGGTTCACGCTTCTTCAACATTTCGATCTTCGCCGGCAAAGTTGTCAGGAACTTTCCGTATTCGTCGCTGTCCCCAACACCCACGTTGATCAGGACTGGCTGCGGAATCCACGCCTCCATTTCCACAGCGACGATGTTCCACAGCGCCGCCTCGCGCACTGGGATGCTCGAATCCTTGAGCCACTTCAACAGGTCGTCGAGCCGGTCCGGGTCGGGTTTCGTCGGGGACACGAAGCCGCGGAATAGCCGCAACAGACGATCGGCCACGTCTTCTTTGTCCGTTTCTGCGCCCAACCCCTTGTTAATGAAAACCGCGCGGAGCAGCGCGGTGTTCCCGCGATCGCGCGCGACCCAAGCCATGAGCGCGGTCACGACCGACTGACGCGCAGGCCACTGCAGTTCCGACTTCAGGATGTCAACCAGCGGCTTGAGCGTGTCGCCCCCGGCGGGCGAACTGTCCGCTAGCGCGACCTGCGAATAGACCGCGAGCCGCGCGGTCAGGTCGCGAACAAGCTGATCGCCACCGGGCAGCGATTCGAGCCGGGCCTCCATCACCTGACGTGTCACGTTCGGATCGGTGACCTTGTCAGCCGCGTCGGTCAGTGTACTCGTGACGACTTTCTGGAATTCGGGAAGGGTGGGGTTCGGGGTCGAGTTCTGCAGGTTCGATATCGCTTTCGGCTCTGCGAGAACCCCGGACACGGAATCCCACGTGAGTTGCGTGTTGAGCGCCACTGTACCGATATTCTTGAACCGACGCGGAGCGACGAACCCGATCGAGCCAGCGATGACTGCGACGCGTCCCTCGGCCTTGGGCGGCGTGCCGGCCGTGCGCGCGTAGGCTGTGCCCGGCTCGAACCATGACACGTGTTCGATGAGTACCTGCGCCTGCTCATCCGGCAACGTGATGTCCCAGACCTCGCCCGCGATGCGAACCCGGACCTTCGCGCCGGTCGGCTTCCGCTCCGCGTCCAGCTTCTTGCTCTTCAGATAGATGCGGCCCGCGAGCAACGTGATGTCCGCGTCGAACCCTGCACCCGGCGGGTGGAACTTCACGCGCGACTCGAATACGCGATACCGGAGTTGCTCCGGTACGTTGCCCCATAAATGCACCTGAACGTACTTGTCGCGGTCACCGATCAGGAGATTCGCCTTGTACCCCGGCAGCGCCATCAGCGCGACGTTGGAGGATACTGTTGCGTCGTCGTCGCCCTTCAACCGGAGACGGACCCACGAGCCGGGGCGATCCTGGGCCACGACGAGTACACGGCTGGTTTCGACGCGACCAATGTCGCGGACCTTCGCGTCGGGTGCCGCAACCGGGTCGTTCAGCGCAGGTCCAGGATCGTTAGGTTTGGTGGCCGCGAACTCCGTGGCGATCGCCGCAGCGAAAGTGGAAACCACGTTCACCTCGACAGGCTTTGGCGCGACCTCGTCCGGGTCTTTTGGCACCTTGAGTTTCTCGGTGTCCTTCGGCTTGGGCGGGATCACCTCGGGTGCTGGCTGTTGCGCGTACGAGTGACCGGGTGTCGTCTCGGGCGGTTTGGGGGTCTGTTGCGGGAGCGCCATGAACACGGCAACTGCGAGGAACGCGAGGAACGCCGCGCCAACGCCGAAAATCGCGAGCCGCGCAGCCCAACCGGTCGCGGCCGAGTATCGTTTCATGCCAAGCAACAGGGCCGCGTCAGCTTCGTCCTGGTCGCTCTGATTCGGGTCGGTCGGGCCTACCCCGCCGATCGGAAGCGTTTTGTTCGGGCGTCGGTCCGGTGTTGAAGCCGGTGCCGGTTGGAGGCCGTACATCCGCCGGTGCGCCCGTGGTGGTACACGCGCGGGTTCCGTAAGCAGGAGGGTCAGAATCTGGTGGCACGCGGCCACTTCTGCGAGGTGAACGTCGGACCCCAGACAGGTTTCCTCCACTTGCTTGAGCGTGGTCGAATCGAGTGTGTTGTCGAGGTACTCCGCGACTGTGTTCGGGTCGGCGACTTCGTCGTCTACGTTCGGAGCGGGAGTGCGCAGCCCGCGGCGCCGCGTGACCTTCTTGATCCGCTCGACGAGTTCGCGTGCTTCTTCGCTCGCCGCGACCTTCCGGCCAAGCGTGCGAGTTTCCACCGGGCCGAGCGTGTCGTCGATGTAGGCGAGCAAGGTGCGAAGCGTCAATCGCGGCATGATGTCTCCTCGGTGCGTCCGTCGCAGTTAATAGTGGCGCCCGGTGCCTTGCTTCGTGCAACATTCCGAGAAAAGCGGTACGCTGACTGGAAGATGACCTCTACCCAATCCCTCCCCTAAGAAGCGAGGGATTTCGGAGAGCTTCTTCGGAGACCCCACATGACCGCTGCCCTTCTCTTGCTCGCCGCGACCGCCGGATCGCCGCACGCACCGGTCGCGGACCTGAACTTGCCGCTGGGGTTCCGCGTGATGATGTATGCGGATAACCCCGTCGCGCCAGACATCTACACGATGACCATCGACGACTCGGGCCGCGTGCTGATCGCGGGTCGCGGGTACGTTCGCGTACTGGTCGATGACGATAACGACGGTTCTGCCGACCGTGCCGTAGACCTCATCGACGGCCTAAAAGAAGGACCGCTCGGTCTGCTCGCGGAAGGCGACTCGCTCTTCGTGGTGACTGACGGCGGGTTGAAACGCTACCGCGGGTACAACGGCAAGGACAAGTTGAAGGGAGCACCAGAACTCATTCTCGCACTGACAACTGGCGGCGAACACGCCGCGCACGCGGTGCGCCGCGGGCCCGACGGCTGGCTCTATCTGCTCTGTGGCAACAACGCAGGCGTGCGCAAGGCGCTCATCACCGATCACCGCTCGCCGGTGCAAGACCCGATCGCAGGCGCGCTGCTGCGCATCTCTCCCGACTTCAAGTCGGTCGAGGTGGTCGCGGACGGGTTCCGCAACCCGTATTCGTTCGACTTCAACCTGGACGGCGAACCATTCACCTACGACTCCGACAACGAGCGGTGTGTGGGCCTACCCTGGCACGAAGGCTGTCGGTTTTACCACGTCGTCCCGGGCAGCAACTACGGATGGCGCTCGCCGCAGATCTCGCAGACGTGGCGCAAACCGCCCTATTTTCCAGACGTTGTGCCGCCGATCGCCGACCTCGGTCGCGGCTCGCCCACGGGGGTCGCGTGCTACCGACACTCGCAGTTCCCGTCAAAGTATCGCGGCGGGTTCTTCCTCGCGGACTGGACGTTCGGCCGCATTCACTACGTCCCGCTGAAGGCGAGCGGTTCGAGTTACGAGGGGAAGCCGGAAGTGTTCGCGGAGGCGATCGGCACGAGCGGCTTCGCGCCGACCGCGCTCGCGGTGCATCCCAAGACGGGCGAGTTGTTCGTGAGCATCGGCGGGCGCGGCACGCGCGGCGGCGTGTATCGGATCGCGTTCGACAAAGGCGACGCGAACCCGAAACCGCTCCCGATGGCGAAGCGGTCGCTCGATCACGACAAAGACACCGCGAAGCAGTGGCTCGCGGATTGCCAGAAGCCGTGGACGTTCACGAAATGGCCTACGAATGCCGAACAGCGCGCCCAACGGCACGCACTCGAACTCATGCTGCGCCACCGCGAAAGGATGGGCTGGGCGCAGCCGATCCTCGACGTGGTGAAGTTCAGTCTGACGGTTCCAGACTCGCTCGTGAGCGCCGCCGCCGCGCGCGCCGCGGGCGGTCTCGTCGTGCCGGTCGGGGAGATACCGCGAAACGGGCCACCGACAGGCGCACAACTTGTGGTCGCGCTTCAGGTCGCCGGGAACGAACCGGAGTGGGCGTTGCAGGCCGCGCTCGGTGTCCTGAACGACCGCCACGCGACCAAACGCGAACTGCTCACGGCCTTCCGCATCGTGCATCTGGCCTACGGCGATCTGACCGCGAAGGGCGCTGTCGGCACCGTGTTCGAGGGCTACACGCTCCGCTACTGGATCCATCCTCTACGTGCAGCTCAACTTCGCGAGAGTCTGGTCGCACTGGGGCGCCGCGCGGATGGACCCGCGAACGAGCGCGAAGTGGTTCGCGAACTCGCGCGCCTGTTCGGGATTCTCGGTGGCGACTACGACACTCCCGTGCGACTGACCACCTTCATGCAGATCGACGCCGCTACCGCGCAAGCCGATGACTTGCACTTCCTCATCGCGCTCGCCGGGACCACAAGCGCGAAGTTCCCAGCTGCAACGGAAGGACTCGCAAACGCCCTGTTCGCGCTCCCGCAGAAAGTGAAGGCGCAGGGCGTAGTGTTGGACCGACACTGGCCGTTGCGGTTCGAGGAACTGCTCGCTCAGTTCGGGAAGAACTGGCCCGATCTCGGCGCCGAGGTATTCGCCCACACCGACTTCGGCCGGGTTGAGCATGTCGCGTTCATCAAGCCACTCAAAATCCCTCGCGACAAGGCCGCCCGGACGTTCCTCGCGGTGGCCGCGACAAGCCCTAACTTCACCTGGACACCGGAGTTGGTCGAACTCCTCGGCGACCTACCCCAAGACGTATTGCGACCTGTCCTCAACCGTCTGTGGAAACAGCCCGCACTACAAGAGGCCGTGATTGGCGTTGTGATCAAAAGCCCGACACACAACGAGGGCGATGAGGAGAAACTTCTCGTCGGACTCGGTTCGTTTGATTCCGAAATCGTGCGACGCGCAGCCCTCGCGTTGGGAACCATTCCGACGACCAACGCGAACCGGCAAGTCGGCCTCGCGGTCACCGCTCTTCGCCGGTCAGCCCCGGAGGAGAAAGCGACCCGCGCCGCGCTCGTCTCGTTGCTTCAGACCCGCACCGGGGTGAAACTCGAAGGCGACGCAAAGGCGTGGACCGAGTGGCTCACCAAGAATCAACGAGACGCCCTGCCCTGGCTCAAGAACACCGACAGTTTCGACGCGCTCGCGTGGCAGAACCGCGCCGCCGGCATCAACTGGGCGAAAGGCGACGCCGGACGCGGGAAGATCGCGTTCACAAAGGCGACGTGTGCCGCGTGTCACGACAGCGGCGGTGCGATCGGGCCATCGCTCCTTGGTGTGGGAAAACGATTCAGCCGCGACGATCTACTCACGGCTATCGTTCAGCCGGGCAAAGACGTCCCCGCCCGCTTCCGGCCCACGCGCGTCACGACCAACGATGAGAAGAGCTACCTCGGCGTCCTCGTGTACGAAGCGACCGACGGCGTAATTCTGCAAACCGGTGCGGATACCACCGTGCGGATCGCGGGGGCCAACATCGCGTCCAAGAAGCAGGTCGATGCTTCGCTCATGCCTGCGGGGTTGATCGACAAACTCAGTGACCCGGAGATAGCCGATTTGCTCTTCTACCTGGGGACGCTGAAGTGAGTAGTCCGGTTTTCGTCTTTGCCCTCTCCCCTTGCGGGAGAGGGACACGAACAACAACGCAAACGCCTTCGAGGTTGCCATGCGCCGACTCGTCGCTCTGTTCGTTACGCTACTCGCCCCGTCCTTCGCGCCCGGTGCCGAGCCGGCCCTGCGTGCCGGCGCGTATGCGATGGACGTCACGCCTCAGAAGTTCCCGGTGTCCGTCAATGGCGGGTTCGCGGATCGCAAAGTTAACTCCGCACACGACCCGCTTCACGCACGATGTTTGGTTCTTGATGACGGCACCACGAAGCTCGCCATCGTGGTCGTCGATAGCTGCATGATTCCACGCGAACTCATCGACGAAGCCAAGAAACTCGCTGCGAAGAAGACCGGCATCCCCGCGACGAACATGCTCATCTCCGCGAC
Organism: Planctomycetia bacterium; assembly: GCA_005772955.1. Taxonomy (GTDB): domain Bacteria; phylum Planctomycetota; class Planctomycetia; order Gemmatales; family Gemmataceae; genus Gemmata. The sequence continues at coordinate 4,334 of SXID01000019.1, read as the reverse complement.
GCACACACACAGCGCGCCCGCGGTGGCATCTGTGTTCGGCAGCGACGCCGACGCGGAGTACACAAAGTTCCTCGTTCGCAAGATCGCGGAGGGCATCGACAAGGCGCATACCAACCTCGCGCCCGCGAAGCTTGCGTGGGGCATCGCGGAGGAACCGCATCAGGTGTTCAACAGGCGATGGAAGCTGAAGGCCGGCGTGAAGAACCTCGACCCGTTCGGCGGCGACACCGACAAGGTGAAGATGAACCCGCCGCGAATGAGTATAGACCTCCTCGAACCGGCGGGGCCAACCGACCCACGCGTCACGGTCATGTCACTGCGCGACGCCGACGACAAGCCGCTCGCGCTATTCGCGAACTACTCGCTGCACTACGTCGGCGACATGCCGGCCCTGTCAGCGGACTACTTCGGTGTGTTCGCGGACAGCGTGTCGCAGAAGTTGAAAGCCGGCAAGGGCTTCGTCGGGTTGCTCTCGAACGGTACCAGCGGCGACGTGAACAACATCAACTTCAAGGAGGCATCGCCGAAGTTCCAACCCGGCGAGCGCTCACGCCTCGTCGCGGACGCGGTCGCGACCGCCGCGGTCAAGTCGCTGGACAAGGCCGAGTACGGCTCGCGGATGGCGTTGCGCGTCGCGACGAAGGACATCGAACTTGGTGTCCGCAAGCCAACCGCGGACGAGGTGAAACGCGCGGAGGTGATTCTGGAGAAAGCGAAGGGGCGCGACCTGAAAGGCAGCGAAGAAACGTACGCTCGCGAAACCGTCCTGATGGCGAAGTACCCGGACAAGGTGAAGGTGCCAGTTCAGGTGTTACTCATCGGGCAGTTCGCAGTGGTAGCGATTCCGTGTGAGGTGTTCACCGAGATCGGCCTCGCGGTCAAGAAGAACAGTTTGCTGAAAACGACGTGCGTGGTGTCGCTCGCGAACGGCTACTTCGGCTACCTGCCCACACCCGCGCAACACGCACTCGGCGGCTACGAGACGTGGCGCGCGCGATCGAGCTTCCTCGAAGTGGAGGCAGCCGTGAAGATCGAGACTGCAATCGGTGAGCTAATGAAGGACGCGATGTCGAAGTGAGAAACACAACCGACCGGTCGCGGGTCGCACGAGTGGAGCGGATCCTCCGCAACCTCCTCACGTGACTCACAACCGGCCGGAAGTCGATCGCACGCGGTTCCGGCCGCGTGCGAACTGCCTCTTCTGTTCCAGCCCCTTACATCACTGCACGGTACTGGTTGAGAACGAATTACTCTAAAGCAGGTGTCGTGCCAATCGCAAAAATGTGCCGAACCCTGTACCTGCCGGACACACGCGAGCGGTCAATAGGAAAAAAGCGGCACCGGGTGAGTAGGAATTACAACTCGCTCACCCCGACCCAGCAACATCTTCCGGCCGGATCATCAGTCGAACAACCCCAGGAGCGGTTCGCCGGTGCTGAGCGGCTTCGACAACCCTTCCTTCGTGACGCGCGATTCGTAGGGCACATCGAGCGCGTGGAAGATTGTCGCACTCAGGTCTTGCGGGCGCACGGGCTTGTCTTTCACGTATGCGCCGATCTTGTCCGATTCGCCGTAGACCTGACCGCCCTTGATGCCGCCACCCGCGAGCATTGCGGTGTAGCACGCCGGCCAGTGCTGGCGACCCGGCGTTGCGCCGGCCAACTGGTTGATACGCGGTGTACGGCCGAACTCACCCATCACGACCACGAGCGTGCTTTCCAACATCCCGCGGTCCTCGAGATCGTCGAACAACGCGGACACCGCGGTGTCGAGAACCGGCTGGCACCAGCCCATACCGTAGGAACCGGTGCCGAAGGCGTTGCCCATACCCATCTCGCCGCCGTGCATGTCCCAGCTCGAACTCGGCGGGCCGCCACCGGCCTGACCGGGCGACGGACCGGTCCAGCCGTTCACGGTCACAAACCCAACGCCTGACTCAACGAGCCTACGCGCGAGGAGCAGGTTCTGCCCAAGCGGGTTGCGTCCGTAGCGGTCGCGGGTACGCACGTCTTCGCGGTCCATGTTGAACGCTTCACGCGGCCCCGTCGAAGTCGCGATCTCGAACCCCTTCCCCTGTACGTCGCGCCAGCCCTGTTGCGCCGAATCGCTCGCGCTCGCACCGCGATTCAGGCTACCGAGAAGGTCGCGGCGACCGTGTAAACGCTCGTTAGTGTCCACCGGCAGCAACGCGTCGGGCGCCTTGAAGCCGGGTAGCGCGGGGTTGTTCGCGGCGCTGCCAACGAACAGCGGCGCGTGGTGCGCGCCGAGGTTGCCGCCGGTACCGATGTTCGGGGCGCAGAACACCGGGTCGCCCACGCACTTGATGAGCCACACGTAGGACGAGAGAGCTTTCTGGCTCGGGCGCACCTTCGACAGAATCGAGCCGAGGTACGGCGAGTCCTGAGGCGCGTTGTGCTGACCCGAGAGCAGGTTGTGCATCGCGTCGAAGTGGTTGCTGATGTTGCCCGGGTGCGTCACTGAACGGACCAGCGCGAAGTGCTTCGTGAGCTTCGAGAGCTTCGGCTGAAGCTCGCTAATCCGCATGCCCGGCACGGCAGTTTGCAGCGGCTTGTACGGCCCGCGAATCTCGTTCGGCGCGTCGGGCTTCAAGTCCCACAGGTCGAGGTGGCTCGGCCCGCCGCACAGCAGCACGAAGATGCACGACTTCTCGGCCGCGCCGGGAGTGCGCCGGGCCGGGTCCATGCGTGCCGCGACCGTGCCCGGAACGCCCATCGTCAGCGCGGTGACGCCACCAAGTTGGAGCATCTGTCGGCGTGAGAGAGAGGTGTTCATCGGAGAATGCCTTTATGTAGGACAGGCTTCCAGCCTGTCATTGTTCTGACAGGCTGGAAGCCTGTCCTACGAAAGTTCGGTTATCGGTTCGGGGTCGTCGAGCAGGTACACCGGGCGCCCGGTGAGATCGGGCAGCGTGGTCTTCGGGTCAATGCCGAGGAAACCATACAGCGTGGAGAGCATGTTGGCCGGGGTGTAAGGCGTCGAACGAGCGCGTTCGCGGTCACCGCGCAAGCCGGTGTCGCCGATCTTCTGCCCCGTCTTGAACCCGCCGCCCGCAACGATCGCGGTACCCGATGGTGCCCAGTGGTCGCGGCCACCGTCCTTGTTGATTTTCGGTGTGCGCCCGAACTCACCCCAGATAACGACCGCGATGTCCTTGTCCAGCCCGCGTTCGTAGAGATCGCTCAGGAACGTGTGCATGATCTTGTCGTACACCGGCAGGCGCTGCCGGTAGTCCTCGAATTGGCCAAACTTCCGGCCGTCGTTCTTGCCGTGCGTGTCCCAGTCGCCGACCGGCACCACGGTCCCCGCGACCGACACGGTCACCACCGACACGCCGGCTTGCGCGAGCCGCAGCGCCTGCAGTAGCCGTTTGCCGGGGCCGTAGCGTTCCTGAAGCGATTTAGGTTCTTTGCTCACGTCGAACGCGTCGCGCACCTTCGTTGAAGCAATCACTTCGAGCGCCCGTTGCGTGAACACGTCGGTGCCGGCCATCTCGCCGCGTGCGTCCACATCCTTGCGAACGGTATCGAAGCAACTCAGGAGTTGCTTGCGCTCGGTGAGTTGTTCCGGCGTAACGCCCTTTACGAGGGTGAGGCTGTTGAGCGCTTCGCCGCCCGGCTTGAACGGCCTGTGCGCAGTGCCAAGATAGCTGGGATCACCGGGGTCGGAGCCGTTCTCGCCGCCAAGTGCGACGTAGTGCGGCATCCCGTCGGAACCGGTGCCGCCACGAAGCCGGCTCACGACGGAGCCGAACACCGGGCGCTTCGACGGGCCGTTCAGGTGCCCACGCATCAGGAGTTCGGCGCTGTGCGTGTCCACCGATTGAATGCCGTTCACCACGGCGAACTTGTCCGCGATCTTCGCGTGGAGCGGGAGAAGTTCGCACATGTCCACGCCGCTGACGTTCGACTTGATCGGCTTGAATTCGCCGCGGAACTCTGCTGACGCGTCGGGTTTCGGGTCGAACATGTCGATGTGCGACGGTCCGCCCGGCAGGTAGACCATGACGACCGCTTTGGCGCTGGTCGAAGTAGGATTGGCAGCGCGTGCGCGCAGCACGTCAGCGAACGTGAGGCCGCCCAATCCGAGCGCACCGACCGCGAGGAAATCACGACGCGAAACGTTATCGCATAGACGGTGTGAAGCACCGCGAAAGGTGAGCACGGGCGGGTCTCCGAAGGGAGCGCACGGCAGGGAAAAACTAGCGGGGGCGAATCGTTGAGGAGTGACTCGCTGTACTGAGTGTCTCCCTACCGCCCGCGCGCGTCAAGCGCATTCCCTCCGGTGATCGCTGCTTCCACATTGGAAGCAGCCTG
>SXID01000124.1 GCA_005772955.1 Planctomycetia bacterium | reverse complement strand
CCCCCCTTCTCTCCTCCCCCCCTTCTCCCCTTCTCTTCGAGGCAGGCCCAGTGTGGGGTGCCAGCGCCGCTGCCGCGTTCTACCGGCGTGAGGCGCTGCTGGCCGCAGGCGGGTTCCCGGAACACTTCGGTGCCTACTTCGAGGATGTGGACTTATCGTTTCGCTTGCGAGGGCTGGGAGACGAGATCGTCTACGATCCGGCCTCCGTGGTGTGGCACCGTGTGTCCGGCAGTTACGGTCGCACGCCGTCTCGCCGCACACTCGAGCGGCAGTCGTGTAACGAGGAGCGGGTGTTCTGGCGGAACGTACGCGGGCGCCAGTTGGTGAAGTGCCTTCCGCGACACGCCGCGGTGCTGGCCGGGAAAGCGCTACGCCGCTGGCAAGAGGGGACGTTGCTGCCGTGGCTGATGGGGCGTGTGCGCGCGTTCGCGGGTTGATGTGGTCCGGTCACGGAGTGACCGGACCACATCAACCCACAGGTTCGGGCGTGGTCACCATCGCGGCGCGAACCGCGGTGATCAGTTCCACTGGTCGATACGGTTTGTGTAACAGCCCCTGCGAACCGTCGAGTTCGGACAGGTCGTCGGCCGCGAATCCGGTCGAGAACAACACACGCACGTTCGGGTCAATGCGGATCATGTGCCGGGAGGCGTCGCTGCCGGACAGGCGAGGCATGGTCACGTCCAGTATCACGAGCGCGATGTCGGCCCATTCGCGAGCGAATACCTCGACCGCGTGCTGCCCGTCCTCGGCGGTGAGTACCCGGTAGCCGGCGCGTGTCAGGACCACTTGACCCAGGTCGCGGATCATTTGCTCGTCGTCCACCAGCAGGATGGTGGACGACGTTGGGCCACCAAACGGTGGCTTGGTCGGCGGGAACGAGATCGGCAGTGGGGTGCGAGAATGCGACTGCGGCGGTGTGGTGGCGACCATTTCGGACATCGGGAGGTTCAACTCAATACGGGTGCCGGTGCCGGGGTGTGAGTGGACCTCGATCCACCCGTGGTGCTGCTTCACAATGCCGTGAACCATCGGCAGCCCCAGTCCGGTTCCCTTGCCGATTCCCTTGGTTGTGAAGAATGGCTCGAACAGCCGGGTCTGCACGTCGGGTGTCATGCCAGTGCCGGTGTCAGTGACCGCGAACCGAACGTAGCGCCCGGGACTTACGTCGTCCCAGCCGGACGGGCACAGTTCGGTGTCGTGCAGATCGATAGGCTCGGCGGTGAATGTGAGTTTGCCGCCGTCGGGCATCGCATCGCGGGCGTTAAGCCCCAGGTTCATGATCGCCTGGACGAGCAGCGTCGGGTCGGCGTGAACCGGTGGGCAGTCGGGGCGGACCTCGATGGACAGGTTGATCCGCGGGTTCACGGTGTGGCGGAGCAGGGCGACGACCTCCTCGAGCGTTTCACGTGGCTCGACCGGGGCGAACATGATCTGGTTGCGGCGTGCGTAACCGAGGAGCTTGCGGGTCAGATCGGCGGCGCGAGCCGCGGCCTGTTCCACCGCGATCAGGAGCGCGCGGTTCGGGTCGTCTTCCGGAAACCGAACCAGGGCCAGATTGCCGAGAATGGCGGTCAGCAGGTTGTTGAAATCGTGAGCCACACCGCCCGCCATCTGACCGATGGCTTCCATCTTCTGGGCCTGACGTAACTGGTCTTCCAACATCCGGCGTTCCGTGACGTTCACCGACACGCCCAACCCGTACTCGTATTCTCCCGCGGAGTCGCGGATCGCGGCGAACGACAGTTCGACCCAGACGAACTGCCCGTCGGGCCGGATGTACCGTTTGGCGCAGGTGAACCGGTCGCGGGCACCGGATCGCACTTCGTCCATCAGGATCTGTTCCGCGTACAGGTTTTCCGGGTGCGTGATGCTCGAAGGCGTGAGCTTCAGCACCTCCTCGACCTTGCGCCCGAGCATTGCGGCGAACGCTGGGTTGCACGAGACGAACAGCCCGTTGGCGTTGGTGAGCGAGACGCCCGCGGAGGTACTCTCGAAGATGCCGCGGAACAACTCCTCGCTGCGGGCAAGTTCAATTTCCGCCTTGCGACGTTCGGTTACGTCGTTGACGAGTGCGAGTTTGACCCCGCGCCCCTCCAGGCTGAGGGCAAACGACGACACTTCGACATCGATGAGCGCGCCGCCGCGGGTGCGGTGGCGGCGGAGCGCCGGCGGGCCATCGGGCAAGCCACTATCGTTGGGCGATGCGAGCGAGTAGTGCAGGTCGTCGGCGAGCCGGATGTCGGGCACGGTCAGTGCGAGGAACTCGTCGCGTGTGTACCCATATTTGCGAATCGCAGCCTCGTTGACAGCGAGGATGCTCAAGGTCTGCGTGTCATAAACGAACACCGGGTGCGGCACCGCACGGAACAGTTGGCGATACCGCTCCTCGCTTTTCCGCAGCGCGTTCTCGGCGGCCTTGAGCGCGGAGATGTCCAACGCCACGGTGACAACACCGCGGGCACTGGCCGGTTCGCTGTCGATCCCGTCGAGCATCCACAGCGGAGCCTTGTTCGTGAGCCACGGACGCGAGTCCCCGTTCGGGGTTGGGTATAGAACCTCGTACTGCACCGGGCGGCAGGTGGCCATCACCTCGCGGTCTCGTTCGACTGTTCGCGCCCCGTGTGCCGCATCGGTGAGTTCGGCCGCGGTTCGGCCGACTGCGGACTCGGGTGTGATGCGGAACTGGTCGGCCATGAACTGGTTTATCACCAGGTAGCGGCTGTCCCGGTCCTTGGCGCTGATCGGTCCGGGGAACGCATCGATGATGGCGCGGAGCAACTGACTGGTTTGACGTGCCCGGCGCTCGGCCGACTTGCGTCGGTCGATGTCGCGCTGGATCAGAACCCAGTGCGACATCTTCCCGTCCGGGTCCGGCACCGGAACCGCGCTCAGGTCCACCCAGAACGGGGTTCCGTCCTTGCGGTAGTTTCGCAGTTCCACGCGCAGTGGAGTGCCCGCGTCCATCGACGTGCCGAGCAGCGACAGCGTGTCCGGGTCGGAATCGGAGCCGCGCAGCATGTACAAGGAACGCCCAATTACCTCCATCCGCGAGTACCCGGTGAGCCGGCAGAATGCCTCGTTCACGTAAAGCACCGACCGGCCTGGGCCGCCCTTCGGGGTGGCTTCCAGAATCGCAACTGCGTCGTGCGCGTGGACCACGGCCGACTCGAGCAACCGCAGGCGAGTCTCGGCTTCTGGAAGCGAGTCGTGTGGGCCCACGTTCCGCGTCGGCGTGTGTTCGGCGCGGTTGATCCGCCACCCGAGAACAGCAGCCACCAGCACCAGCGCGCTGACAAGCGGCCCCGCGTACAGCGCGGGGACGGTGACGGCACACGCCGCGGCGCCACCAGCCACGGCCACCACGAGGGCGGACGCGGTCCACGGGAACGGTGACGGGGGGGGAAATGCCACACGGCGTCCAGCAAGGGTGGGTGCGAGCCGCTCGGAACCGCGGCGGACGAAACCCGGTACCGGGTTGATACGCTACCATAAGTCCAATCCGGGTCGGTTCCAAACGCTCCGGTTGCGAAACTCGCGAGCGGAGTTGGCGCCAGATCGAGAATCTTCAGGAACGGAGCAAAATCCATTCGCGCGCGGCGGAATATCCGCGCCACACGCGAATTCCGCAGTTGCTCGATCTTCCCTGGCCACGGTTCTATTCCCGCGTCCGACCCCGTGAACCGAGTCCCGCATGGGCCACCGTACTCTTGCCGCCGCTGTCGCCGACCTTGAACGCGGCGACCAACTCGTGCGCATCGAACAGGAGATCGACCCGCACCTTGAAGCGGCCGAGATTCACCGCCGCGTGTACCAGGTCGGCGGACCCGCGATCTACTTCGCGCGTGTGAAGGGAACACCGTTCCCGATGGTGTCGAACCTGTTCGGCACGCTCGGCCGGGCGAAGTTCCTGTTCCGCGACTCGCTCGAAGACGTGCGCAAACTGGTGGAACTCAAGACCGATCCCGCGAACTTTCGCAAGCGGCCGTGGCGCTACTGGAAACTGCCACTGCTGGCGTGGCGATTGCGGCCGAAGTTCGTGCGCTCTGGTCCGATTCTCAAACACACCACGACCGTTTCGCAACTCCCGCAACTGAAGTGTTGGCCGCTGGACGGCGGTGCGTTCGTGACGCTGCCGCAGGTGTACACGGAACACCCGGACGTGCCCGGGTGGATGAAGTCCAACCTCGGGATGTATCGCGTGCAGTTGGGCGGGAACGAGTACGAACCGGATCGCGAGGTGGGATTGCACTACCAGATTCATCGCGGGATCGGGGTGCATCACGCGGCGGCGGTGCGGCGTGGCGAGCGTCTTCGCGTGAACGTGATCGTTGGCGGTCCGCCGGCGCTGGCAGTCGCGGCCGTGATGCCGCTGCCGGAGGGGCTGCCGGAACTCGCGTTCGCTGGGGCGCTGGGCGGGCGACGGTTGAGGATGGTAAGACCCCGCTCCAACCCCTCCCCTAAGAAGGGAGGGGCTGGGGAGGGGTTGTCGTTGTCATTCCCAGCAGAAGCCGACTTCGTCATCTCAGGTTGGATCGACTCGGCGCGAACGAAGCCCGAAGGGCCGTTCGGTGACCATCTCGGTTACTACAGCCTTGCGCACGACTTCCCCGTGATGACCGTGGACGCTGTGTGTCACCGTCCCGGTGCGATCTGGCCGTTCACGGTGGTCGGCCGACCGCCGCAAGAAGACACCACGTTCGGCGAACTGATCCACGAACTCACGGGCCCGATCATTCCCACCGTGATACCGGGTCTGCACGCGGTCCACGCTGTGGACGCGGCCGGCGTTCACCCGCTGTTGCTCGCGATCGGCTCGGAACGTTACGTCCCGTATGCCGGCACACGCCGCCCGCAGGAGCTGCTCACGCTCGCGAACGCGGTGTTGGGTCAGGGGCAACTGTCACTGGCGAAGTATCTCTTCATCGTGGCGAAGGAAGACAACCCCGATCTCGACATCCACGACATCGCGTCGTTCTTGCGGCATCTTCTGGAGCGCTTCGACCCAGAAGCGGATCTGCACTTCCAGACGCGAACGACAGTGGACACGCTCGACTACTCCGCCGGGATGGGCCTGAACGCGGGGAGTAAGTTAGTGATTGCCGCAGCCGGTCCGAAGCGGCGTGAACTCGGCACGACCGTGCCCACGGAGCTTCAGTTGCCCGACGGCTTCGGCGATCCGCGCATCGTGCTGCCGGGCGTGCTGGCCGTGAAAGGTCCGAAGCTCCGCGCCGAAGATGCGAACACACACCCGGACATCACGCGACTCTGTGATTCACTCGTCACTCGTCACTCGTCACTCGTTACTTTTCCGCTCCTGATCGTCGCCGACGACGCGGATTTTGTGTCACGATCGCTGAACAACTTCGTGTGGGCGGTGTTCACGCGCTCGGACCCCGCGAACGACGTTCATGGCGTGGGTGCCTCCACACATCGCAAGCACTGGGGTTGTCGCGGCCCGCTGGTGATCGACGCGCGTCTGAAGCCGCACATGCCGCCGCCGCTGGAGTGCGACGCGACCGTGTCGAAGAAGGTAGACGCGATGTTCGCGAAGGGCGGACCGCTGAGCGGGGTGAAAGGGTGAGGCGGTTTGCCGTGAATCGCTCAACACCCTGCATCGGGGCTGTCGATTGGAGAAGGGCGATTCGGGTCGTCAACTCGCGTTCTGCGTGGCGGTTCTTGGAACAACAACGGCCACAACAGCCGCGCCGCGAACCGTAACAGGAACGCGCCCGACAACCAGAACAACAACATCGGGTTCCGGGTGTTTCTGTCCCTGCACTTCCCGACGCCTTACGGCGGCTCCAGTTCCCGGTGGTTCACGAACCATCGGGCCGCGGGTTCGGAAGTCCTGACCCGGATCGCGCGCTGCCTCGCCACGGTGGCCGAACGTCCGCTCGCACTGGGCCGGGCCGGTAGGCTTCGGCCGAACGCCCGGCCCGGAGCCTTTCCATGTCCGACGAACTCGCCGTCATTCGCGGCGCTTACGCCCTGAACGTCGAACTCGCCCGCCGGGTCGAGAAGTTCCCGCGACACCAGCGAGCCGGCCTCGGTGCCGACCTGACCAAACACGCCCGCGACCTGCTCGGCGGACTGATCCGCGCGAAGTACGCGGCCCTGTCCGACCGGCCCGCCCTCTTGAACGAAGTCAACGTCGGGTTGGAGCTACTCCGGTTCCATCTGCGACTCGCCGTCGATCTGAGAGCCTACCCGCTGACGGCGCACGGCCACCTCATTGGTTTGGCCGACGACGTGGGCCGACAGGTCGGCGGGTGGCTCCGATCCCTCAAGGCGAAGGGTGGTGCGTCGTGAAGCGATACGCCGACTTGTTTGAATCGGTCGTCTCCTGGCCGAATCTGGTGCAGGCCGCGCGGAACGCCGCGAAGGGCAAACTCCGCCGCCCGGTCGTCGGGCGGTTCGAGTTCCGCCGCGAGTGGGAACTCATCGCGCTCCAGCGCGAACTCCAGGCCCAAACGTATCGACCCGGCCCGTTTCGCACACACCGGATCTCGCGCCCAAAAACCCGGCTCATCTCCGCCGCGCCGTATCGCGACCGCGTCGCGCACCACGCGATCATGAACGTTCTCGCGCCCATTCTCGACCGCCACTTCCACCCGGACTGTTACGCCTGTCGCGCCGGGAAGGGCACACACGCCGCGTCGCGCCGACTCCAGCATCTGATGGGCCGCTACCCGTTCGCGCTTCGCGCCGATGTCCGCCAGTTCTTCCCCAGTATCGACCACGACATCCTGAAGGACACGTTTCGTCGGCTCATCAAGGATCGCAGGTTACTCACGCTGCTCGACACCGTTGTTGACGGATCGAACGCGCAAGATGAAGTGAACGACTACTTTCCGGGCGACGATCTGTTCACCCCGTTCGAGCGCCGTCGCGGATTGCCAATCGGCAACCTCACCAGCCAGTGGTTCGCCAACTGGTATCTCAATTCGTTCGATCACGCGGTGACCAGCGGCCTCGGGTTTGGCGGCTACGTCCGATACTGCGACGATTTCGTCATCTTCGGGCACGACCGGCAACAACTCATCGATCTTCGCCATCGCGTCGATGAACTGCTCGCGGGCTTGCGCCTTCGCGCCCACCCTGGCAAGACGGCCGTCGTCCCCACCCGCGCCGGTATCACCTTCGTCGGCTATCGGACGTGGGCACATCGACGCGAAGTGCGCGGGGCGAACATTCGCCTCTTCCTGAAACGCTGCCGACTCCTGAAGCGACTCCTGGACGCCGGCAAACTCACCATCGACGAAGTGCGGATTCGCGTAATGGGCTGGTGCGGGCACGCCGCGCAAGCCGATAGTTTAGTGCTGTTCGCACGGCTCGCGAAGCGATGGCCGTTTACGGAGTTTAACAGTCGTTAGAATGTAATTTTTCCTTTTTACGCCTCGCTTCGCGAGGGAGAGAAAGAGGAAGAAAGACCAAAGACAAAGTATAAAATAGTAAAACAACAAATGGTCATAAGTCCAGGGACAGAAACACCCGGAACCCGATGACGTCGTACTGGCTGACGGGCGCGTACCTGAAACGGTACGCGGCGCGGCAGTTGTGGCCGATGTTGATCCAAGAACCGCCACGCAGAACGCGAGTGCTCGTTTGACCGTACAAGTTATTGCACCACTCGAATACGTTCCCGTGCATGTGTATCAAGCCCCACGGGTGCTGTCTGTACTTCCCGTCGTTCACCGCGCAGGTTCGCTTGAGGTACTGCCCCGTCACAGTCGTGCCGAACGGGTAATTCCCGTCGATGTTTGCCTCGGTGCCGTTCAGTTCCTTGCCGAAGTAGAACGGTTGCGAATTGCCCAACCCGCCGCGGCAGGCATACTCCCACTCGTCCTCGTGCGGCAGCGCAAACGCACCCGTCTTGCCGAACACCTTCTCCATGCCGCCCACGGCGTTGAGCTTTTCCAGGAACCCGCCCTGCCCACAGATCTCGTCCCACGAGACTTGTTCGACGGGGAAGTTGGTCGTGTTCAGGCCCTTAACCTGGGCGGCACCGCCGCCACTTGCCTGGAAGTAACTGGGTAATTCGCCAGTGAGCGCGTGCCACTCCGCCTGTGTCACCGTGTACTTTCCCATCCAGAAGCCCTTTGAGCGGTAAACGCCTCGCTGCGATTCGCGCTCGTCCACGAGCCAGTCCGGTTCCTCCGTCTGGCCGAGGGCTTTCAACACGGCATCCCGTTCGGCCTTCGGGGAACCGAGTTGGCACTCACCAGGAGGAATCCAGCAGAACGCCATCTTCAGCCCGTTGGGCAGCGGGAACTCGACGACTTCGCCGGGCGCGCGAACGGCCGGCTTCGTCGAGACCCGCAGTAGCGGTTCGATAGCCGCTTCCCACTCCCGCGCGTCGTTCGGGCGGTCGTCGGCATCGTCCGACGCGCTCTCGCCGATCAGGTCGATCAGCACATCTGGTACGCCGTCGGTCTTGAGTCGCTTCTGCCAGTTACCCTTTACCTCGGCATCGACGCGGCCGATCAGCATTTGGTAGGCGATCACGCCGAGCGCGTGAACGTCGTCGCGCGGGTCCGGCTTCTCGCCGGCGCGCTGCTGTGGGCTGG
>SXID01000018.1 GCA_005772955.1 Planctomycetia bacterium | reverse complement strand
GTGGCCAAGGTGGGACTCGAACCCACACAGGTTTCCCCGCTCGATTTTGAGTCGAGTGCGTCTGCCATTCCGCCACTTGGCCAAGTTTCCTTCAAGATAGATCCCGACACCCCGTCGAGCAAGGCTTCCGACGCGCACGAAAGTGAATTACTCTGCCCGAAGATTCTCTAACATCCAATGAGAGTGCCGACGAACTCGCGGAGAAACACCCGTGGCCGAAGAACCCTCGCCCGAATCGCTCGATGTGATCGCGGTCGCCCCGCACCCGGATGACCTTGAAATCCTCTGTGGAGGCACGCTCGCCAAACTGGTGAAACAGGGCTACAAGGTCGGGATCTTCGACCTGACAAGTGGGGAACCCACCCCACGCGGCTCACTTGAAACGCGAAAGCAAGAAGCCGAGGATGCACGACGACTATTGAACGTGCCGGTGCGCATAAACGTCGATCTGCCGAATCGCGTACTGATGGATGGCCCGGAGGCGCGGTTCGCGCTTGCGACGCAGTTTCGCAAATACCGGCCCGGCATCGTGATCATCGCGACCGGGCGTACCCCCGCGGCCTCGCCTGACCACCTACAGGGTGGGTTGATCGGTGAAGCAGCGCGATTCTACTCGCAACTCACGAAGTGGGACGAACGGTTCGATGGGACGGGGCCGTATCGCGTACCGCACCTCGTCTACGTGCCGTTCCCGTTTGAAGCGGAACAGCGATCCTGGCACAGCACGTTCGTTGTGGATATCAGCGACACGATTGATTTGAAGATCGCTGCGGTGAAAGCATACGCGTCGCAGTTCGACGCGGCCCGCTTCGCAAGGGTGGAACACCTGATCCGTTCGACGAACGGGTTCCACGGGGCACGCTGCGGGTACATGTACGGCGAACTTTTCGCGCTCCCTACCCCGGTCGGCGCGCCGGACCTGGTCTCTCTCGTCCACGGAAGTAAAGGCTCGCTCGCACCGGTTCAGATTCCGGGTAAGGATCATTTACCAATGGGGTGAGCCTGTGCGATTGGCGCCAGGATTTCTAGCACCTCGACAGCGGGCCGGTCACCAGTGTAGATGACCCCGATGCGGCCAAACGTCTCGGTGTCCGGTGGCACGCGGAACCATCTGGCCATCGTCGCGCTGAGCGCCACACGAAGATACGCGACCGGTTCGATGCGGCGGAGCATGTCGTGCTGAATGAGGACGCGGCCAAGCGGCGTTTTCCCTTCGACGATTTCATTGCGAACGGCTTCCAGGCACACGCCGAGGTCGATCCGCACGAGGCCGAACTGAACCACGTTTGTCGGGTCTTCCTTCAGTGCGAGCAGAATCTTGCGGGCGTACTCATTGCCTTCGCGTCGGCATGATAGCACGCGAACATCGGCCGGCGAGCCGTAGAACGCTTCGACCGTTACGGTCATGTGGTGGGTGTGAACGAGCAGTTTGTGGTACGGTTCCGGTACTTCGTGTGCCCGGATCTCGACCGCGTCAGGGCGGTCCGGCGAGTCCGGGAACAGTTGGTACAGTTGGTCAAAGGTGGGAGCGGTAGTGAGCAACTTGGTGGCCCCTCGCAGAAAAAAGGGAGGGTGGGTGCTGGCGGGCTGGGAGAGGATACAGGCTCGCGCGTTGGCGCTTTCAGGAGAAGCGATGGGCCGCTAGGGGCGATAAGAGGTTATCGCCCCAATTCCACGAACTGCGTTACGCCCTGTCGCGGCAGTTCGGGTTTTTCCAGTACGCTATCGACGAGGTAGTAGAGCAGTTCGCGGAACTCGTTGGGTTGCACTTCGTCCGCGAGCGATTCGGCCTTCGTGCGGAACTTGTCCACGAGTTTGTCGGCTTTCTCGAACACCTTCGCCGCGAAGTACAGATGTCGCACACGGGCGACGATCTCTTCGCTATCCGTTCCGCCTGTCCGGGCACCCGCGATCAGGTGAAGCAGTTCTTCACGCAACGCGGGCGACGAACCTTCGAGCGCGAGTGCGAGAAGCAGCGTGGGCCGCGCCGCGAGTACGTCCTGTCCCGACACGAGCTTGTTGTCCTCGTCTCCGGTCCAGTCCTTGATGTCGTTGAGAATCTGGAATGCGACGCCCACGTTGCGGCTGAAATCCGTGATCATCTTCTCGTATTGCGTTGCTTCGCCCGCGAGCCGCACGCCGGTGTAGAGCGCGGCCTCGAACGCGGGCGATGTCTTCAGCGCGTAAATCTTCAGCGCGTCGAGCGTTGTGAGCGCCTTGTTCTTCGCTTCACGCCACAAGAGTTCCGCGCCCTGTCCTTCGGAGAGTTTGAGGTGCGAGTCTGCAAGTTTGTCGAGGATGTCCACTGCGGTTTCTGCGCCGAGCGCAGTACGGTCGCGTGACACACATCTGTAACCGAGGCCGATGAGGTAGTCGCCAAGGTTGATCGCGGTGCCGACCCCGTGAACGCGGTGGAGCGTCTCCGCGCCATAGCGGTATGCGTCGTCGTCCTCGATGTCATCGTGAACGAGACTCGCCTTGTGGAACGTCTCGATGGCGATCGCCGCCCGCTTCACCGCGTCGGGCAGTTCCCAACCGCTATCGGAGAGCGTAGCCGGCCCTCCCTTGAGTGCGTCGTAGGTCGCGAGCGTCATGAACGGCCGCGACCGCTTTCCCCCGCGAGAAAGGAAGTCGTACGCGATGGCTTCGTGCTTGCGAAGTGGGTCTTGTTCTGGCGAGGCGGTGCGCGCTTTGGGCACGAGGCGCGTCAGTTCCGGTTCGTCGAACATCGCGTTCGCCGCGCGCATCAGGTGCATGTATGTCTTGGTTTTCGCACCGGGCGCCGGCTTGTGAAGACTGATCGACTCGAATACCCAATCGTTGTCTACTGAGGTGTTCTTGCAGTTGCTTGACAACAGCGGGGTCGCGATGCACGGGATACCGGCGAGCAGCACTTTGTCGAATGCCTTCTCCAGCACGTTCAGACACGCAACACCGACGATCGCGTCGATGTGGCCGCTCACGATGATCTTCAGGACAATCGGCGTGCCTTCTGACACGAGCACCTTGTAGCCAAGTTCTTCAGCTTTCGTGCGGAAGTCGCCGACCTCACACGCACCGCACTTCTTGCAGTCCAGGCCGAACTCGTCGTACTCGGCCGGGCACCCCTCCGCGTTCTTCAAGCAGTGCGGGAGCAGCATCAACCGGCGGTGAAATGGGATCGCCGCGACCTGTTCGCGCCAGAACTCGTTGGTCAGCATCACCATCGTGAAGCCGAGGCACGACTCGCCGAGACCGAGCGGTTTCAGCACCGCTTCGGCCATCTCCTTTGTCGATTCGCGCGTTAGCGGTTTCGACTTGTCCACGGTCTTGCAGAACGTCTCAACCGCGGCGCGGATGCTGTCCCGCACCTCACGCACCTGCGGAACCTCCTTGAACGCTGCGGAGTTCAGCTTCGGCGGCTTGGTTGGGGGGCGTTCGGTCGTGGCTTCTGTTATTGCTTCGGCGACAGTCGTCACGGTTGATCCCTTGGCAGCGGCAAAGCGAATCCACGCTCTTGCGGGGGGCGCAGAGAGAAGATACAAGGCGGGGTGTACGCGACCAGTTTGGCTACAACTCGTTCGCGATGCAACAGAAAACGGCGCTTACAAAGTAGTAGACTCATTCCGCGTGCCGTCACATCACACACGAGGATGCCAAGCGTTTTCGCAAGTCGCAGCCACGGCACACGGAGTGTACCTACTACTTTGTAAGCGCCCGCAACAGAAAACGGCGCTTGCGTTCCGGTTCGCGGCGCGGTTTCGTGTACTCCGCACGATACCACCCGCGATACCCGCCCCAAACCGGAGTCTTTCACGCCATGACGCAATTTCTTTTCGCTCTCATTCTGTTGACACCATTTGCCGCAGTTCGGGCCGAAGAGCCGAAGGTCGATCCCTACGACCAGTCGAAGGTGCCGCTCGAAGTGGAACCGCCGGCCGGCTTCAAGGGCAAGCGGGTTCTCATCGTCGCGGGTCGCCAGAGCCACGGGGCTGGCGATCACGAGTTCTTCGCGGGTTCGGCGATTCTGATGAATCTTCTGAGGCAAACCGACGGCGTGTTCCCGATCATGGCCCGCGACGGCTGGCCGAAAAACGAGAAGCTCTTCGACACCGCCGACTGCATCGTGATGTACATGGACGGCGGCGGCGGTCACCCCGCGATCAAGCCGGAACGCATGGCGATCATCCAGAAACAGCTCGACCGCGGCTGCGGCTGGGTGAACCTGCACTACGCGGTGGAGTACCCCGTGAAGAGCGGTGATCGCGACATCGCGGGTCCGGTGAAGGGCTGGCTCGGCGGCTACTACGAAACCGGGTACTCGATCAATCCACATTGGGACGCGAACATCCGCAGTCTGCCGAAACACGACATCACACGCGGGGTCAAACCGTTCACGATCCGCGACGAGTGGTACTACGGCATGCGGTGGATCGATGACATGAAGGGCGTGACACCGATTCTGCAAGCGGTGCCGCCAGACGGGACACGAAGCACCGCGCACACGAAGACCCGCAAGGGCGAAATCGAAACGATGGCGTGGGCCTTCGAGCGCAAGGACAAGGGCCGCAGTTTCGGCTTCACCGGCGGGCACTTTCACCGCAACTGGGCCGATGAAAACTTCCGCCGCGTGGTCGTGAACGCGACCCTCTGGAGCGCGAAAGATGACGTGCCGGAAGCTGGCGCCCCAGTGAAGTTCGACGCAGCGGACCTGAACAAGAACCTCGACAAGAAGGGGAAGGGCGAGTTCAAGCCGATACTCCCGCCGGAGCCGCCGAAGAAGTGATCGCGAAATCGCGTTTGCTATTCGCCCGACGTAGCGCAACTCGCCGTGCTTGCCCAACGTTCCACGTGGAACGTCGATGGACGTTAGAATGTCGCGCGGCTACGTTCCACGCGCGGCGCGCCCGAGCGCCGCGACCGTGAAGATGAGCGGGTAGAGTTTCTCGAAGTACCAGAGCTTCGCGAAGTAGAACCCGATGGGCGACGGCTCGCGGAAGCGCCCCGATTCGACCGCTTCCACGAGCCACGTGATTCCACGTTCGACTTCCGAGGCGAGCGGGGGGCGTAAGCCCCCCGAGTGCGAGGAACTCATTTGACCTGTGTCGGACTCGGGGGGCTTACGCCCCCCGCTCGCCAAGTCGATGAGAACCTCCACCGCGAGCGCCGTCTCTTCCACGCTCGAAGGGCAATCCTTCGCGCCGCCCCATCCGCCATCGGCGTTCTGCACGGACAGCAAGTACGCCACTCCGCGGACGCACTCCGGCGAATCCTTCATGTTCAGATCGCGGTACGCGGCGAGTACACGCGCGGTGCCGTACACGGGGTTGATGTCGTCCGGCGCGTGCTGGTTCCCAAACCACAGCGGGAGCCACGACCCGTCGGCGCGTTGTTGCTTGGCGAGGTACTCCGTTGCCTGAGCGATGTACCCGGCAACATCAGTCTTGAATGGATTCGCGGGATCGGACCACAGGTCCAGCGCGCGCATGGCGTGTGCTGTCAGGTCCGAGCCACTACGATCGAAGGGTAGAGTTCCCCACCCATAGCAGAACGTCGGGAACCCGCCGTCGGAATTCTGTAGGTCGCCCATCCAGTCCTTCGCCGCAGAGAGCCTCGGGCCAAGTTCCCGCTTCAAGTTGTGAACAGCCAACACAGCGCCCGGGGTGTCGTCGCAGTCGGGCACGCCGCCGGGAAGGTCCGTCCACGCCCAGCCCCCAGGCTCCGCGCCGGTGTACGGGTGCCGCTCCTTGTATTGCTGCTTCAACAGCCACGCGAGAATTTGTTCCTTCGTGTCGAGTGCGTCGAGGTCGTTCGCGGTCGCGAGGGCGTTCACGCTGAGCGTTGTCACCCACGTCGCGAGGTTTGTGTCGATCGGCCAACTGCCATCCGGGCGCACCGAACTCACGATGAACCGCACGCCTTCGTCGATCACTTGCGTTTCCGCGACCGAACGCCGGCGGCGCATGCTCGCGAGCGCCATCACCACGAAGCTCGTTAGCGGGGTCGCTTCGAGATAGCCGCCGGTTGTGGGCTGGATTCGGCGGAGAACTTTCAGCGTGCGGCTGCGGACGAACCACCGCGTGATGTCGCGAATCGGGTTGTTGTTCCGCCGGTGGTGGTGGATGCACTGCCCGATCGCGATGAGCGCGGGCAGCGCGTAACTCACCACCGGCATCTTCGCGTAGCGATACCAGCTCTGCGGAAGATACGCCGCCTCGAACGGCAGTCGTGGGACTTCTTCCCACGGCACCATCCTCGCGATGGCGCACGTCATCAGGATCGGCACCGAGAACGTGTGATCCTTACCGTAGCGGGCGCGGATCGCGGCAGCACGCCGCGCCGGGAGCGTGCCCGCCTTCTCGCTGATGAAGTCTTCCACTTTCCGAATCGTTTCGTCGTACTGCCTCTCGCCGATCAGCTTGAACGCGGCGCGGCACAGCATCGTCGTCGAGATGTTCGAGAAGCTCTTGATCGTGTCGCCCCACCCGCCGTCCGCGTTCTGGTGGTCCGCGAGCCACTTCACCCCGGCGTCGATGCGCTCGCGGTGTTCGAACGGGTTCACCAGGTGTAGCGCCATCACCGCGGTCGCTGTCGAGAGCGCAGACGTCGAAAGCTCGCCGACCCAGTGACCTTCTGGCACACGCCCCGCGAGCAGCGCGTCGCGGGCAGTCAGATACGCGGCCCGGAGGCGGTCTGCGGGAATCATGGTGGGACCGTTTGATTCAAGCGCGGGGGGTAGCTGCGTCGATTGTAGGAACTAAGTGTTCCCGGCCGACGAGGGCGCCCGATGTCCGCGATTCATCCTATCAACCTGACCACCTGGGGCGGCGATATCTCTGCGGCAGAGCAGGGGGTTGCCACCGACGCGCTCGAAGCCGGGCATGTGCTATTTCTGCCCGGACTCCTGTTCGAGTTGAGCGATCGCGAGCGAGCGTTTCTCACCCCCGAACTCGTTGGCAAATCGAAGAACGTGAGCTATCACCCGAAGAGCGGGAAGCTCGGTGGAGCAAACGTCGCTGCGATAAAGATACACGATCTCCGCGCACTCATGGAGCGGTTCGCCACAGCCACACGCGCGTTGCTCACGACGCTGTTACCGAGCTACGGCGACGGGTTGCATCAGGCAAAGACGAGTCTGCGCCCTGTGGAGGTGTCCGGTCGGCAACAGACGTGGCGCAAGGACGATACGCGGCTACACGTGGACAGTTTCCCAAGCCAGCCGAGTAGCGGGAAACGCATCCTACGGGTGTTCACCAATGTGAACCCCGATGGGCGCGCGCGGGTGTGGAAGGTCGGTGAGACTTTCGAGACGGTGGCGCGGCAGTTCTGGCCGAAGTTGCGTGCGCCGCTGCCGGGCGAGCGCGGGCTGCTCGCGGCCGTGCGCGTGACGAAAGCCGTCCGCACGCGGTACGACCACTACATGCTGAAGTTGCACGACGCGATGAAACTCGATCCCGAGTACCAGGCGCGGTTCGCGGCTTCGACGCACCCGTTCCCGGCGGGCAGCACGTGGGTGTGCTTCACGGATCAGGTGTCGCACGCGGCCGTCTCCGGCGCACACCAATTAGAGCAGACGTTCTGGGTAGAAGTGCGAGCGATGCGGAACCCCAACTCCGCTCCGCTGCGGATACTGGAATCGCTTGCCGGTCGGAAACTCGCGTAGCTCAGATCGCGTTGAGGTCGTGTTCTGCGGCGGTGATCGCTGTTCGCATGAGTTCAGGGAGCATCGCGAAGAGGGTGTCGCGGCGCCCCATGGACCAACCGACGCACAACACAAGAAGCCCAGGATTCGTCAGCGGTGCGTAACTCTCGGTGCTCTCTCCGCACTGGATGTGATTGGCCATGTGGTCGCCAGCAGCGACAAGGGCGACCAGCCGCGACGTGCCAGGAGCGTGGTGGTGCTTGATCACCTCAATGAGTTCTGCGGGAAGGCTGCTCAGTTCGGCAAACCAGGCACCGAGTCCGCAGTGGTCGGCCCCAATCGCGGCTCGTTCGCGGGCCAACACGTCGCCCTCTTCACGAAAGTCCATCAAGTTGGCCAGTACAACGCACTCCGGGTCCGCGAGCGCGATCAGCAAACGTCCGAGGTCGTGTAGGAGTCCCGCGGAGTACTCTTCGCCTTTGAAACCGAGCCGGTTAGCGCGGTTGAGTTGAGAACACAGGGACGCGGTGACAAATCCATGGTGCCAGAGATTCCGGCGCTCGGCTTCCATTGTTCTTTTTGAAGACCCACGGAGTACGCCGCGCATCCCGATCGCGGTCACTAACCGCTTGCACGTCCACAACCCGAGCCGCACGACTGCCTGATCGATCCGCAGGACTGGCGAACCGCCCGCGTATAGCGCGCTGTTCGCCATGCGCAACAGCCCAGTTGCGAGCGCCGCGTCCTCTTGAATCAGCTTCGCAATCTTGGACAATGGAACATCCGGGTCTTCCATCAAGGCAATCGTGCGGGCGGCCGTGACCGGCATCGCGGGGATCTCGTCAACGAGGCGCGTGATCTGCTTTTCGAGGCGGGCGGCGCGCACCCCGACTGACGGAACAGTATCGGCGTTCGACCCGAACACCGACCGGAGGGCATCAGAGAACCGTTTCAGAAGCGGCATGGGTGGTGCCGGAAAACGGGTTACAAGCCGAGGTTGTCGAGATCGTCGACCAGGCGGTCGAGATCGTCTTTTGGCCCCAGCGGTTTGTCGGTCTGCCGTTTCGGGATGCCTACGGCCATGCCGACAGCATCGCGACCATCGTTGACTAGTTCTCGGTCTCGCTCGCTCACGGCGGCGCTTAACGCGTCCCCCACGTCGCCACCGAACAAGCGGCTCAGGTCGATCTTCAGCCCGCCCACGACACCCGTTTCCGCGCCGGCGATCGCGGGGGACTTGTACTCCGGGAAGATGATCGCTTGCTGCGGGCACACGCGACTGCACGCGGGACAGCCCTTCTTGCACTGATCCTGATTCTCGACCAGGATACGCTCGATGGAATCGACGCCATACACCCCGAACAGACAGAAATCGAGACACTCCAGACAGTTGGTGCAGCGGCTATAGTCGATCACCGGGTACCAGCGGCGACCCGCGGGCGTGAGCAACGCTTCGGGTGAGAACGCCCCCATCGCTGATGGCGAGCGGGGCGCGTCAACCCCCTGATCTTCACGTACGGAGAGACCAAGCTGGATGATTGCGGGGCTGTTCGCCGCCTTCTCGCGGGCCTTCAAGTCACGCCGGTCACGGCACTCTGCGGAAATGCGCTTGATCTCCGCGACGTAGGCCTCGTGCTTGTTGGAGTCGCGCAGGTCGAGCGTGTAGATGTGCCGGTCCGGGATTACGCCGGTTGGCCCAATCGCTTCGGGCTTATCGACGGGCGTGTCCGCGCCGTCTTCTTCCTCGTCCACCGGCGGCTTTAGCTGGGTTTCGCCGAAGTGCCCCTTGATGCCGTCGCGGTCGAGTAGCCAGAACGCGGCGCGCGGGTAGATCCACGACAGCACAACCATGTCGCCCTTGACCGCACCGAGGAACAATCGCCCGGTGTGGTCGGGGCCGAGGTCGTACAGGTTGGGAATCACGGAAATTTCCAGGTCCGACTCGAGTAGCAACGCCGCGACGACGCTCTCTTCGAGCGCCCGCTTCGCCGGGTTCTTGCCCGGTGCTTGCGAGAGGACGATGGTGACGCGCGAACGGCTCATGCGGACTCCGAGGGCGAAGGCGGTAGAGGGGACGGTTCGACGGCCAATGAGGGCGGGGATTGTATCCTAGCAACCGACACTTGCGTTTCAGCGGGTGGGAGGGGCGCGAACGGGGTCGATGATCCGGTGAGCCGCTCCGTGATGCGATCTCCGCCGAATTCGGATTCCGAGAAAATGGCATCGTCGTCGACCAACCACTCCACGACGGGAACCTCGAGCGGGCGTCCGTCGGACGGCGGCACTGGCGCGGGATTGACTTCCAGAGGCGGCGCGAACACGACAAGTTCCGATTCCGATTGTGTGAACACGTCGGAGTTGGCCGCGACAGGAATGACCTGAACCGCCGGTTCGATGACAGCCGCCACGGCCGCGCTGGTGAGCGCCGCGACATCGATCACCGACGCGGACGTCTCGATGGGATCCGGGAACGGTTCCAACTCCTCGACTGGGGGCGCGGTGGTCGCGTACTCCGGTAGCACGCCATCGAAGGAATCCCAGCCCGGCTCCGCGCCCGACATGGGTCCAGTTTGTAGTTCGGACGCTCTCGCGAGTTCATTCGCGAGATCTTCGATGGCGTTCTCCTCCACATCGGCCAATGGAAGCAATGCGCTGGTGTGATCCACAACGGCTTCGAGTTGCACCTTGTCTTCCGCCCCGGCCCCATCGCTCTCCTGGTACATGCTCTGTACGGCGCGGGCGATCTCGGGAATCATCTCGTCGGTGAACGGACCCGCCTCGATCGCCGCGACAAACACATCCGACCGGATCGGTTCCGCGGCGCCCTTCTCCGATAACCGCACGGCGAGCAACTGGAGCATTGTGCCAAGCACGGCCCAACGGATATCGCTTGCGTCCGCGACCTCGGGATGGAGAGTGACGCGATCGTCCTCCTCCAAGATAGCGTGCGAGAGGCCTAGCAGCGAGAACGCGCGGCGCATGTGCGACCGGTAGTTGTCGACGCACATCTCCTTCTCGGCCGCGTAGAGTCGTTCCAGAAACTGCCCGCGTTGCAGCGTGGTCCCGGCAGGTGAGAGCGCCGCGAATGTGTCCGTACACGCTCGTTCCACGGACGGCCAGGGAGCAATGTGGATACGTTGGTGTTCGGTTTCGCCGCTGCCGAGAGGCCCGCCGTTCTGAAGGAGTTTCCGGTACGTGTCCGGCGTGTGAACGTGGTTGTCGTCGGCTCGCGTCGTCGTCTTGGGAATGACTGGCGTGGTCGCGACCTGCGCGACAGGTTCGGCTTCGGCACGTGCGTCGGCTCTCGCGAGCGCAGCGACGATCTCCGCCGTGGCAGACTCGGCCGCGGGTCCTGGGTCGAACATCGCGGCGACTGAGTCCGGCTGGATCGGACCCGCGACCGAGTTCTCGGATAGCCGGCAGCCGAGGACGTAGACGACGTACCGGAGCAGTTCGCGTCGGAGCAGTTCGCCGGTTGTCTCTGCCGCGAGCGAGTGGACACCTCCGGGTGTCGGTGGGACCGGCAATGAGCAGCGCACCGCGGAATGGATCAGGGCCACGTGGGACGCGAGGTCGGGGACGCCTGTGGCTCGTGCGGCGGCCTGGAGCCGCGGCATGAGTTCCATCGAGGTCGCGGGGGCGCCGGTTGGGGGCGTCAGCGCCGGAACGACCGCGTCGCAGACCCATGTGAGCGAGGCCCAGGGAATAGTAATCACGCGAGCTTCGTTCGCGTCCGCGCGTCCGCTCGCGAGCAAGAGCTTGTAGTGAGCGGCTGAGTGCGGTTCCGGGGCGGCGACAGGGACAGTACGCGGCGCCTGGCGCGCAACCGTCTTCGAGCCATTGTTGCCGTGGGAACTCGGCACCGGGCTGCCGGGCAGGTCGATCTCTTGCTCGTTCTGTGTGCCGCGGTACACGACCCCCAGAGCCGCGTAGTACTTTCGGAGGAACTCGCCCGTGCTTTCGCACCCGTAGGCGTCGGGGTCGAAAGTGTACCCCAACTCCTTCGAGAGTTGAGGTTGAACGATGTTGAAGCGGAGAGGGCGCGAGCGGCCGAGAACGCGGCGCAGCGCGGCGGCGATCTTCGGTAACTCGTCGAGAACCGCGACACGGTCCCGGCGCTCTGGGCGCTCGGTGCCGCTGGCGGTAGCGAGGTTCTCGAACAGCTCGAACTTATCGACGAATCGCTGGATGAACTCGTTCGTCGCCCCCGTGACCGCGATCACCGAGACTGCGTGCCCGAGACGTTTTAGTTCGAGGATTACCGGGATGAAGTCCGCGTCCCCGGAGACGAGGACGAAGTGTTCGATGTGTCCGCCCGAACTGAGCAGTGAAACCGCGTCCATCGCGAGCTTCATGTCGGCGGCGTTCTTGTTTCCGGTCTTCCCGGACAGGCGGAATACCTGCACCGGTTCGACGCCCTGCCTCATGAGTTCTTGGTGGTTCACGTTGAGTGAATCGAAGTCCGCGTACGCACGCCGGACCGCGAACGGCAGACCGGCCATCTTCTGTGCATATCGGACGAGGTTCTTCAGGTCTTCGGCGAACGACGGACGGTTCTCAGACCGGAAGTTCTCGTCGTTGAGGTAGTCGATACGGCTGAGGTAGAAGTTCTCGAGGTCGATGAGTAATGCGGCTGATGGCTTCATGTGACCCATCCGGTCAGGTGATCTGGCCTAGATCGTACCACCCCTCGGAGGGCAGAACAACTGGGTCACTCGCCGGCCGAGTTGATCTGACCCTTGATCACCCGCTGGGTCGCTTCCCAGCCCGTTTCGAGGTGGGCGAAGTACGCGACCGCGTCGAGGGTGCCGTTTGGATCACCGACGAGTTCGAAAAGCCAACCGCGTCCGTAACTGTCGAGGTTGATCGTACCGGGGTCGTCGAGCAGCGCGGTGTTGAATCGCACGACTCGCCCAGCGACCGGCGCGTACAGCCCGGAAGTGGCCTTCTGCGTTTCGATAAATCCGATCTCCTGCTTCGCCGTGACATTTCCCGGTTCAATCCTCCATTCGAGGAAGTAAACGTCTTGCATGAGCCGCACGGCATAGGAGGTGAACCCGAAGACGAGAACGCCGTTCTCGCCGGGCCGGCACCACATGTGATTCTTGCAATAGAGCAGGTCGCCCGGCAGCGGGGCCGGGTGATTGCCCATCATAAACGTGAGCGGTTCGGACATGAGGAACAGTGTGAGTGTGGGTGCACGTGTGAGTGAGTAAGACGACGAGGCGAGACCGGGCAGGAGACAACCGACCTCGCGCCTCGCACTTGCGTGTTCTTTTCAGGTGTATCGCGCACTAATGTACTGCGGGTCGAAGAACACGGGGAGGTGTCGGTCGATCTGGATGAGGCCGTCGGGCGTGCAATCGACGCTCTCGCCCTTCACGTTGAGCCAGCCTTCACGCTCCAATTTCTCGAACGCGGGGCGGAACGTGTCGCGCACATCCACGCCGTACTTGTCGCGGAAGTACCCCACATCGAGGTGACCGGTCTTCAGCAACAGCACGACTTCGCGGATGAGCCGGTCTCGCTCGGTGGTCGGGAACGCGCGGCCCACTGGTAGTTCCCCAGCATCGAGTTTCGCGATGTAGGTTTCCCACGTATCGACGTTCTGGATGTGGACACCGTTAACGTGCCCGAACGACGCGACTCCGGTTCCGAACATGTCCGCGCCGCGCCAGAGCGCTTCGCGGTACACGAACTTGGTCTTCGTCTTGCTCTTCACGACTGTCGTCGCGCTGGAGACGTCGTACCCGGCTTTCACCAGTTCGTCGAACGCGTAGCGGGTCCACGCGCGCTTCGTCGGCCAGTCCGCGACCTCCATCGCGGGCGCGTCGGCAACCGCAGGTTGGACGACATCAAGTGATGTCCGCGTGGCCCCGTCCTTCTCGCGGAGCGCCTTGGAGAACTCTGTGTTGTACGGCAGTTCCATCTGATAGATCGTGACGCAGTCGGGGTCGAGTTTGATCGTCTTTGTGATGCACTCCTTCCAGTTGTCCCAGTCTTCGCCGACCATGCCCGCGATAAGGTCGATGTTGATCTGCGCGAAGCCGAGTTCGCGTGCCCAGCCGAACGCCCGGTAGATTTCGTCTTCGAGGTGGGCGCGGCCGTTGTACTGGAGAATCTCCGGTTTGAAGTTCTCGACCCCGAGACTCAATCGTGTGACCCCGTGCTTACGGAGCATCTCTAACTTGTGCTTCTGGAGCGTGCCGGGTTCGCACTCGAAGGTGACTTCGCGTGCCGCATCCCACGGCATGATCTCGCGCAGTCGCGTCATCAGCGCGTCGAGTTGCGTGGCGCTGAGGTACGACGGCGTGCCGCCACCGAAGTAAACGTAGTCGAGCGCCCGCCCGCCGACGCACGCGGTCTTGCTGAGGAGTTCGACTTCCTTCGTGATCGCGTCGAGGTAGACGGAGATGTCGTTCGCGTTCTTGTCGGTGTAGACGCGAAAGTAGCAGAACTTGCACCGCTTCCGGCAGAATGGGATGTGCAGGTACAGCCCCAGCGGGACGCCCAGGCGCGGCGCGCTGTCCAGTGCCGCGCGCGCCTCTGGCAGATACGAGTTGTTCCAGAACGAGAACTGCGGGTAGTTCGCGATGAAGTAGTTGCCCAGCCCCGTTTTCTCTTGTTCCGCGGCACTGACAGTCATGATTGATCACTCGCAGGGCGAAAGCGGGCGGGTCTACTTCTTGCCCAGACAGTAAACGGTGCCCTTGTCGGTGCCAACGATGATGCAGTCCGGGCCAACGGCCGCTGAACCACTCACGGCCGAATCCAGTGCGATCTCCTGCAACTTCTTGCCGGTTTTCAGGTCGAGTACGTAGAACTCGCCGCCGTCGCTCAGACATCCAACGTACACCTTTCCGTCCACGATCACGGGCGACGCATCCACCTGTCCTTCGGTGGTGAAACTCCACATCGACTTGCCGGTCTTCGGGTCGAGGCCGTACACCTTCTTGTCGCGACTCCCGGCAACGATAAGTTCGCCGGCCGCAGCGGATGCGTAGAACGGCTGCTGACGCGCCGCCGGCGTGAACTCCCACGCTTTCTCCTTCTTCTTCAGATTGACCGCGACCACGGTGTTCGCCATCGTGCCGATGTAGGCGGTGTCGCCCGCGATCGCCGCGGTCGCCGCCGCCTGGCCGCCGAGATCGACCGCACCGAGTTCCTTGCCGGTCTTCGCGTCGAGAATGTGGAAGATGCTGTCGCACCCGGCGACGAAAGTGATGTCGCCGATGACCGCTGGCGAGCCGTTCACCGGGCCTTCGGTCTTCACATCCCACACCTTCTTGCCTTCCGCGCTGAGGCAGTACAGCGTCGAGTCGTGCGATCCGATGAGTACGTTGGTGCCGTGGAAGTTAGCCCCGGCCATGATCTCGCCTTCGGTCTCGAACTCCCACACTTTCGACCCGTCAGACGTCTTGAGGCAGTAGAACTTGCCGTCGAGGTTCCCGATGTAAAGGCGATCGCCCTTTACGCTGGGCGACGCTTTCATTGCGCCGAGTTTGACCTTCCACTTCTCTTTGCCGGTGGCGAGGTCGAGTGCGTAGAGGTGTTTGTCGAGAGACGCGATGTAGACGACATTGCCAACGATCGCCGGTGCGCCTTCGATACCGCCAGCCACCTTTTTGTCACCTGTCTTGAACGTCCACCGCTCTTCGAGTTTGTCGGGGAACTTGTTGGGACGCACCGCGGTGCTGGCCCCGGTCATGAGCGCGTCGCCGCGCGCGACTGGCCAGTCGGCCGAGCCGGGCGCCGGGAACAGCACGACCGCGACCAGTGCGGCAACAGAGAAGATGCGGAACATGGTGGGCACCTCGGGAACGTCTGGTTTCGCTACTTGCGGCGTAGCGGAACCTTACCACGCGGCCTGATAAAGTCTGAGTATGTCGGCTTCGGTGACTGGGCGCGGGTTGAATCGCGCGGTCCACTGCTGGTTCGCTTCCTCAGCGAGCAATTGGAGGATAGTGTCGCTGACACCACACTCTTTCAGCGATTGTGGTAATCCCGCGGCGGCGGCCAGTTGTGCCACCCGCGTCGCCAGCACTTCCGCCGCTGGCTGACCGTTCGACAGTCCGCGGTCCGCGACCAACTCGCCGTACAGGTGGCCGACAATCGGCGCGTTGAAGCGGATCACGTGCGGCAGCATCACACCGATGGCGATCCCGTGCGTGACTCCGTAATGCGCCGTGAGTGGGTTGGCGCAACTGTGGCACACGCCGAGCATCGCGTTCTCGATTGCCATGCCCGCGAGGTGTGATCCGATCTGCATCGCGGACCTCGCTGTGAGATCCCGCGGCGACCGAAGTACGGTCTCGAAGTTCGGTTCCAGGTGCCGGAACGCGGACATCGCGCACGTAGCCGACATCGCGTTTCGCTTCGTGCAAACAAACGATTCGATCGCGTGTGCGATGGCGTCGATGCCGGTCGCTGCGGTCACGGACTTGGGCTGCGAGAGCGTGAGTTCGGGGTCGAGAATCGAGACGCGGAACGCGGCCTTCTTGTCGCCGCACGCCATCTTGAGGTGAGTCTTCTCGTCAGTGATGAGGGCGTAGCTCTGCGCCTCGCTACCGGTGCCGGTGGTGGTGGGTACGCCGACCGAGGGCAGCATCGGCTTGGTGGCCTTGCCGTGGCCCTTGTAGTCGGCCATTCGGCCGCCATTCGTCAGGATGAAGTTGATGCCCTTCGCGCAGTCCATCGAACTGCCGCCGCCGATCGCGACAATGCAATCGATGCGGTGCGTGTGCGCCGCGACCACGCCCGCGTTCACCTCGCGCTCGGTCGGGTTCTCTTTCACGTCGTCGAAGGTGGACACGTCCAGACCCGCTTCGCGCAGGACCTCCGTGGCACGCTGCGGGTGGCCAGCGTGTTCGAGGCCCGGGTCAGTGACAAGCAGCACGCGAGAGCCGCCGATGGACTTCACCGCTTGGCCTAGTTGGTTCAGCGCGCCGGGGCTGAAGATCACGCGACCCAGTGGCTGAAAGTCAAACGGCGGCAGGCCTGCGGGCGTGCTGGAGGGCGCGCTGCTTGTAGAGGTGGGTGAAGAGGTTGCCTTCATGCGGCTGGTCCCAGGTCAACCGGTTCGTGGGTAACGGCCCGATGTTCAGGCGCTCGATGTTCGCACACGCCAGGCACTCCGCGATGAACGCCGGGTCGTCGGTGAGGGCTGTAGCCGCGAGGGTATAGCCGATCCGTTTCAGCACATCGTATTGAGGGTATTCTATCACGCTGGCGTAAGGGAACAGGAACTCCTTGTTCGCTAGCGGGTGTCCCGGGGTGTCGCACCGGATGATCGTCGGCAATAGCCACGCGCACCGGCCGTCCTTCACGAGCCGCGGCGTGCCGCGAAGTTCCTGTGTCACATCGCGCGCACCGGGCGTCTTTAGCCCCTCATCCACCATCGCGTTGATCGCCTCCGCGACCTCCGGCTTGGCGAACGCGCTGACCTCAGCGTTGGGATCATCCCAGGCTCTCGCCTTCGCTCCGGCGAGCCTCTTCGCGAGGCCGGCAGCAATCGCGTCCGCGTTTTTCGGTGTCCAGATGGCGCTCGCGTTCACGCACGCCCGCCCGCCGTTGGCGGCGACCGCTTCGACCATCAGGTCGAGGTGTTGCTCCCAGTTGTCCGCTTGATCCTCGCCGAAGATGATTTTGGAGTATCCGGTGCCGTGGATCTCGACGCGATGGTCGTTCTTGTACTGGGCCATGCTGCGGTCGTCGCCGAAGGCCATACTCCGCCCGCAGAACTGGAGGATGTCGGCGCTCCCTGCGTGGTCGGTGGGCAAGAACCCCAGCACGCTCGCGGGGATGCCGGCCTTCAGGAACGCTTGCAGCACGCGGTACGGCGTCCACGGTTCTTCGCGGCCCGGCTTCAGCAGTAGCGGAATCTTGAACGCGAGCGTTGGCACCCACAGCGAATGCACTCCGGGCGAGTTCGACGGTAGCACCGCACCGAAAACGTTCGTGGTGGGATAGAACGCCTGCATTCGCCCGGAGGCTGTGCTGTAACCCTGATCGAGAGCCTCGACGGGAAGCCCGCGAGTCAAGCCCGCGATAACTTCCTCAATGTTCGCGAGGACGTACTGAACTTTCCGCGCGTTGCGGTCGCAGAACACGAGCGCGCTACCGGTCGTGGCGGAGAGGTTCCGCGTGTACTGGTCGAACGTGAGTTCGGTGTCCCCGCAGGGCAGGGTGGCGTTGAGGAAGTAGTCCGCGGCCTTCTTGTACATGACGAGGATGTCACGAATCGGGATCGCCGCGAGTTCCTTGTGCGCGCGTTCCATGTTGGAGAGGTCACGGGCGATCATGGACCCGGTGACCTGGCTCACCTCCGCGACCGGTTCGCCGGTGACGTGGTGAACCAGTGTCGCCTTCTCCAGGCTGGTGTAGCTTCTACCGAATCGCAACGCGGGAATATGGATCATGGTGCCGG